>JADGHN010000010.1 GCA_019683875.1 Clostridia bacterium | reverse complement strand
CCCCGGGGGGGGGGCGCCGCGCGGGGCCGGGGGGCGCGGCGCGGGGCGGCCCCCCCCCCCCCCCCGCCTGCGACCGGATCGTTACTGGCCTTCCTTGACGTCGACGACCGAGACCTGGGAGACCTTGCCGTCGTCGCCGACGGTCCAGACCTCATACTGCGCCGCGGCGATGTCGCCGTTCTGGTCCATGTCCAGCGTGCCGGACGCGCCCTGGAAGTCGATGTCCTTGCCCTGCTTCAGCAGGTCAAGCGCCTGCTTGATGTCCGTGACCTGATCGCCGGGCGGCGAGGCCACGTCGATGATCGCCTGGGCGATGGCCTTGCCGTCATGAGCCTTGTCCGGGCCCACCTTCTGCAGGGCCAGCGCGATGAGCACCGCGCAGTCGTAGGTGTTCGCCGTGTACGGCGTGCCGCTCTCGTCCTGGCCGTACTCCTTCTCATAGGCGGCCTTGAACGCGTCGAACGAGGGGCCGGTGGCCAGCGGCGACGTGCCGATCACGCCGGCGATGATGAACTTGCCGTTCGCGTCCGGCCCGACCTTGCTCGCCAAGTCGTTGTCGCGCATGCCCTCGCTCAGGATCCAGTGCGTGTTCGTGAAGAGTCCGGCTTCGTACGCTTCCTTGAGGATGATTGCGCCCGTGTCCGGATACCCGGCGAGAACGACGACGTCCGGCTTGGCGTTCGCGATGGTCTGGACCTCGCTGGTGAACGTCGAGCCCTTCGGGTCATAGAGCACCGGGTCCAGGGCCATGGAGCCGCCGAGCTTGGTGAACGCCTCCTTGAACACGTTCGCGATGCCGGCGCCGTAGGCGTTGTTCAAGCCAATGACGGCCGCCTTGCGGTAGCCCTTGTCATACGCGACCTGGGCCATGACCTGCCCTTGCAGCGCGTCCGACGGGGCGCTGCGCGTGAAGAGCCCGCCGTCATCCATCGAGCTGAACTCCGGCGACGTCGAGGACGGCGAGCACATGGCCACGTTCGCCGGCTTCGCGACCGAGTTGAGCACCGCCTTCGACACGCCGGAGCCGGTGGCGCCCACGAAGGCGGAGGCCTTCTCCACGTTGACCAGCTTGTCGGCCTCCGCGCGGCCCTGCTCTTCGGTGGTGCCGTCGTCATGCACCTTGACCGTGAGCTTCTGCCCGTCCCAGATGCCGCCGGCGTCGTTGATGAGCTTGAAGCCGAGCTCGCCGCCCTTGACCATGGGCTTGCCGAGGTCGGCCAGGTCGCCCGACTGCGAGAGCAGGATGCCGACGACCGGCGCCGCCTGGCCTCCGCCCCCGCCGGAGGTGCCCGAGCCGGAGCCGCATGCCGACAAGATGAGCGACGCCGCGACGATTCCGGATAGGATCACGACATGACGCTTGCTCAAAACGACACTCCCTCCCCCGCCCGCGGATTTGTCCGCGTGAGTTGACCCCAAGATTCGTTGCCCGGCGTGAAACTCCTCTTTAAAACTTGAAAATGCGCGCCTCGAGCCTAACCTCGCATGCTCAAGAGATTGCCGGATTCATACCGTCTCAGCCCCTGGCGGAAAACCCACACGCCCAGGACGTTGAAGAACGCCGCCGCGCCAAGGAGCCCCGCAAGGTAGGGCCACTCGAACGACCGCACCACGTGGACCGGCACGGCGCTGACAAAGCCCGCCGGCACGGCCGTGTAGAGCAGCCACTTCAACCAGCCCCCGAAGATCGGCGAGGGGTAGGTCGAGAAGAGGATCATCGCCTGGTGCGCCTGCATCCCGATCTCCCGCGCGTTCCCCAGGTAGAAGGCGAGGCTCTGCACGGCGATCGTGAAGCCGATGAAGAGCAGGGCCACGCCGACTGAACTGGCGGCGAAGAGCGCGAGGCGCTCCCATGTGAGGTGGCCGAAGAGCAGGAAGACGGCGGGGCCGAACAGCAGGTCCCCGACGTTCGCCGGGTGGATGCGGCTGACCAGCGTGTGCAGGAGCACGTTCCGCGGCATGGTCATGTAGTAGTCGAGCTCGCCCTGGGCGATCATCTCCGCAAGTCTCAACGTGTTCGCGAAGAGACCGTGGGCGAGCCCGAACCCGGTCGTCACGACCGCCCAGAGCATGAGGACGTCGATCTGCTGCCAGCCCCGCACGACCGGGAAGCGGTGGAAATACAGGACCCAGAAGACGAGCCAGATGGCGTCGTTCACGACCATGGCCAGCACCGTCGTGACGAAGCTGGCCCGGTACTCCATGGCCGACTGCAGGTTCGCGCTCATGTAGGCGCCCACGAACCGCAGCGTCGACGCGAACCTGCGGCTTTCCGCCCTCGCCGGGCCCTCGCGCTCAACCTCCCTGGACATGCAGCCGGCGCGCCCCCTTTCCGAACACCCACGACACCACGCCCAAGAGCACCACGATCCAGATCAGCTGATGCCACACAAGAGTGCCGAACTCGCTCCAGTCGAAGCGCATCCCCAAACGGGCCGGGCCGTAGACGACGAGGTTCATCGGCAGCGCCTTCGCCACGCGCGCCAGCCAGTCCGGGAAGGCGTCGAGCGGCAGCATCATCCCGCCGAGGATCATCACGAGGCGCGTCCACACGAAGGCGAACGGCCACGTGTCCTCCGTCCAGAACGCGAGGAGACCGATGGTGATGGAGACGAGCAGGTGGATCGCCATCCCCAGGGTCATCGCGACGAGGAACGCCGGCGCGGTGGCGAGGGGGAACACCCAGTCGCCAAGGGCGAGCCAGGCCGCGAGCGACGCAACGGCGAAGTTGACCGGCAGGCTGGCGAGCGCCTGGCCCATGGCCGACCAGAAGTGAAACGCCACGTAATGAACCGGGCGCACGAGGCGGTAGGCGATTTCGCCGCCCCGCACCTCCTGGTCGATCACCTGCTCGATGCGCGGGTTCGACATGACGATCGTCTCCGTCAGGACGAGGTATCCGATCATCTGCGGCAGGGTGAACCCGGCGATGCGCTGGGCGCCCGTCACGGCGTAGGTGACCCTCCACAGCTGCACGAACACGACGATGATCAGGAACAGGTGGATGCCGCGCACCGCCTGCTCCGCCCAGTAGGCGAGGCCGGTGGCGGCCTGCGCCTGGGCGATGGCGGCGTACTTGGCCCAGCGCCGCAACCCGCGCCGCGCGCGCAGCGGGGGCGTGTCAAGCGCCCGCGCGGACATCGGACGCCACCTCGACTTCCCCGGCGGCGCCGGCTTCGGCCGCGCCCGAAGGCGCCTCGCCGTCGCGCCGCGTCCCGCGGTAGACGTCGGCGATGATCGCTTCCATGGTCGGGTCGTTGATCGTGATGTCGACCACCCGGTAGCGGGCGAGGATCTCCCCCACCACGCGGTCGATCGGCGTGCTGCGCGTGTCGACCTCCAGCTTGACGCCGTAGCGCGTGAGCTTGAGCACCGTGGCTCCGGCGACCTCGAACGTGTCGATCGCCTCCGCCACGCGCAGCTCGACGACCTTGGTGCCGAGGAAGCGGCGCCGCAGCGTGGAGACCTTGTCGTCGAAGATGACCTGGCCGCGGTCGATGATCATCACCCGCCGGCAGATCTGCTCGATGTCCCCGGCATCGTGGGACGTGAGGAAGACGGTCACGCCCTCCTCCCGGTTGATCTCCCGGACGAGGTCGCGGATGGTCTGCTTGGCCACGACGTCGAGCCCCACCGTGGGCTCGTCCAGGAACAGCACCTGCGGGCGGTGCAGGAGCGCCGCCGCGATCTCCGCCCGCATGCGCTGGCCCAGGGACAGCTTGCGGACGGGCGTGGCGATGAACTCGTCGATCCCGAAGCGGCGCACCAGCTCGTCGCGCCGCGCGCGGAACTCGTGCTCGTCGAGCTCGTACACGCGGGCGAGGAGGGCGAAGGTGTCGCCGGCCGGCAGGTGGTACCACAGCTGCGACTTCTGCCCGAACACCGCCCCGATTCGGAAGGCCAGGCGCTCCCGGTCCTTCCAGGGTACCAGGCCCAGCACGCGCGCCTCCCCGCTCGTGGGGTGAAGGATGCCGGTCAGGATCTTGATCGTCGTCGATTTGCCGGCCCCGTTGGGCCCGATGAAGGCGACGGTCTCCCCGGCGTCCACTTCGAAGGACACGTCGCGCACGGCGACGATGTCCTGGAACCGCGGCCGGACGAGCGCGCGAACGCTGCCGAGGAGGCCGGGATCCTTCTGCTTCGCGCGGAACGTCTTACGAAGGCCCCGAACCTCGATGGCGGCCATGAAACTCCCCCTTGCGGGCCTTGGTCGACAGAATATTGGCCACTATGGTACTTGGGCGGCCGATCCATGACAAGGTGATCCAAGGCGTACGCCGAATATGGAGTGAAATACGCTTGCCAGTTGCCAAAAGGAGGAAGCGCATTGCCGGGCGTTGCGACCCAACGGCCTTTCCGCGACACGGACCTCATGGACTTCGTCTTCGTCGGGGACCCGCAGCTCTGCCCGGACGGCGGGCGCGTGGCCTTCACGCGGACCTGGATCGAGAAGAAGGAGAACAAGTACCGCTCCCAGATCTGCCTCGTCCCGTTCGAGGGAGGGCCGGCCGTGCCGTTCACCGGAGGTCCGGGACGGGACGGGTCGCCGCGGTGGTCGCCGGACGGGAACTGGCTGGCCTTCGTCTCGGACCGCGAAGCACAGAAGGGCAAGGACGACGACGACCGGGACCCGCTCGGCCCGCAGATCTACGTCATGTCGACGCGCGGCGGCGAGGCGCGCCGCATCACGAACGTCCGCGGGGGCGTCGAGTCGTTCGTCTGGTCGCCGGACAGCACGCGGATCGCGTTCGTGAGCCGCGTGTCCTCGAAGGGCCCCGACTTCTACGACGAGCACGAGGACTCCGGCCGCGGCGCCAACGGCGCCCCGGGCGGCGGAGCATCGGGTGCGTCCGCGGCCGACGAACCGGCAGAGGATGAGGACGAGAAGCTCTTCCGCAAGTTCAACCGCGACGTGCGCGTCATCGATCGCATCCTGTACCGCGTCAACGGCCTCGGCTACCTCGAGGACAAGCGCGCGCACGTGTTCGTCGTGGACGTGCGCGAGGCGCTCGCCGCGGTGCGCCGCGATCCGCCTCGTCCCATCCAGGTGACGCGCGGCGAGTACGACCACGCCAGCCCGGCGTGGTCGCCGGACGGGCGCTGGATCGCCGTCACGGCGTGCCGGGCGGAGGATGCGGATCACCAGGACTACGAGGACGTGTGGGTCTTCCCGGCTGACGGGAAGGGCGAGCCCCGCAAGCTCACGCGCAGCACGGGGCCGGTGCAGGCGCCGTCGTGGTCGCCCGACGGGCGCACCGTCGCATACCTGGGCCACAACCGGGAACTGGAGTGGTACTCCGACACCCGCTTGTGGCTCGTCCCGGCCGACGGCTCCGCGGCGCCGCGCTGCCTCACGGAATCGTTCGAGCGCTCGTTCGGCGACGAGTCCATCACCGACATGCGCATGAGCGGCGGCGACCCGCGACCGGTGTGGGCGCCGGACGGGCGGACGATCTACCTCCCGGCCAGCGACCGCGGCACGACGCACCTCTACGCCGTCGACGTGCAGTCGGGGGCGGTCACGCGCCTCACTTCAGGCGACGTCGTCCTCTACGGCATCAGCGTGAACCCCGCGGACCGCCGCTTCGCGTGCGCGGTGGCGGCGCCGCAGTTCCCGGGCGACATCTTCGCCGGCGAGATCCCGCAGGAGGGGCTGCCGGCGCTGTCGGACCCGACCCGGCCGGGCGGGGCGGAGCTGCGTCGCCTCACGGAGGTGAACGGGGAGCTTCTCGCCACGCGCGAGGTCGCCGTCCCCGAGCGCTTCCGCTTCCGAGCCGAGGGGGGCCCGGAGGTCGACGGCTGGGCGATCCGCCCGCTTCGCGCCAAGGGGCCGAAGTCGCCCGCGGTGTTGGAGATTCACGGCGGGCCGATGGCGATGTACACGTCGACCTTCTTCTTCGAGTTCCAGCTGCTGGCCGCCGCCGGCATCGGCGTGATCTACACGAACCCGCGGGGCAGCCAGGGCTACGGCCAGGAGTTCTGCGCCGGCATCCGCCTCGATTGGGGAAAGAACGACTACGCGGACGTGATGGCCGGCGTGGACGCCGCCGTCCGGACGTTCGACTGGATCGACCCAGACCGTCTCGGGGTGCTTGGCGGGTCCTACGGCGGCTACCTCACGGCGTGGATCATCGGCCACACCAACCGGTTCAAGGCGGCGTGCGTCATGCGCTCCGTCACGAACACGGCGAGCTTCTTCGGCACCAGCGACTTCGGCTACCAGTGGGACGTCATCTGGGGCGGCACGCCGTGGGAGCATCCCGAAAACCACCGGCGGCAGTCGCCGATCAGCTACGCCGGAAACATGCGCACGCCCACGCTGATCCTGCACGCGGAGCAGGACTACCGCTGCCTCATCGAGCAGGGCGAGCAGCTCTACGCGGCCCTGAAGAAGCAGCGCGTGGAGTCGGTCTTCGTGCGCTACCCGGACGAGAACCACGAGATGTCGCGTAGCGGCAAGCCGTGGCACCGGGTGCACCGCCTGCGCCAGATCGTCGCCTGGTTCAGGGAGCGCTTGAAGCCGGAACTCGCGGGGGATCCGCACGGCGCCGCCGGCGCCGCCTCGGGCCGCGGGAACGCGGGCGGCGGGCACGGGCAGGCGTGACCGCCGGGGAACTCCGGCGGCTGGCCGGCGCCCTGTATGAGGCGCTGGCCGGCTGCCCGCTGCGCGGCATCGACGTCGTCTGGAATCCGCGGCTGCGGACCACGGCGGGCCGCTTCGTCTACCCCCGTGGGACAAGCGGAGCGCCCCGCATCGAGATCAATCCCCGCTACGCGGCGGCCGGCGGCCGCGCCGCGCTCCTGGACGTGCTCAAGCACGAGCTGGCACACTATCATCTCTGGTCGCTCGGCCGGCCTTCCGGGCACACCCCCGAGTTTTACGCCCTCGCGCGCGCCTGGGGCTTCGCCCGCCACGCGCGACGCGACCTGCTCCCGCCTTCCCCGCCGCGCTGGCAATACGTGTGCCCGGCCTGCGGCCGCGCGTTCCGGCGCGCGCGGCGCATTCCCGGGCCGGCCTCCTGCGGCGCCTGCTCGCCCTCCTACGACCCGCGCTTCCGGCTGGTCGAGCAGCGTCTGCACGGCCGTCCCGACGCTTCACCTGCTCATCTGAAACGATAGGATGGGTGTGATCGCTCGGATGCGAGGATTGGAGCACCACATGGCAACTTCACGCGACAAACTGAACGCCATCCTTCAACTGGCGATGCGGCTCCCCGGCGAGCCGTCGCTTCAGCTGCTGCTGGGCTTCTTCGCCGGTAACCTCGACCGCGTCCATTTCGTGCGCAGCCTGGAAGGCGCGGACGTGGCCGTCCGACTCGTCTTCGGGCGGCGACAGGTGTGGCCGTCCGTACCGTTTCAGGCCGTCGTGCGCAACGTGCCGGTCCCGCTGCCGGCCGCGTTCATTTCCGCGCTCGCCGAGACGGACGACGACATCGCCGTGCAGGTGGAATTCGACGGCATCGAGAGCGCCATATGGTACCAGAAGGTCGTCCACGACGACCTGGCGAGCGCCACGCTCTCGCCGCGCGAGCGGGCGCAGGAGGCCATGGAGGAACTGCGCGCGCGGATCGACCGCGCGCTGGACGTGTACCGGGAATGCCGCGACCTGATGGAACGCGCCGACCCGAGCCGGCAGAAGGAACTCGAATTCTTCATGAAGCTGGCACGAGAGGAGATCGGGTCGCTTTCGGCGGAACTGGAGCGTTTGAAGGTTTCTCTCGAGCGTCCGGACGAGGCCTAGAAGCGTTCCGACAGGTCTACGCCTCGCCGGTCACGATCGCGATCGCAAAGCCGTCGTGCCCCTTGGCGCCCACCGTCTGGATCGCCGTGGCGCTCACGCGGGGTTCCGCGGCCAGCATGTCGTGGAAGCGGCGCGCGCCCTGGACGTTGGGATCCGCCGCAGCGTCGTCGAGCACGGCTCCTCCACGGACGACGTTGTCGGCGACGATCAGGCTGCCGGGACGCGAGAGCTTGAGCGACCAGGCGAGGTATTCCGGGTAGTTCGGCTTGTCGGCGTCGATGAAGATCATGTCGAACGGGCCGGCCTTCTCGGCCGCGAGCTGGGGCAACGTCGTGAGTGCCGGTCCAAGGCGCACCTCGACGACGTCCGCCAGACCCGCGCGCTCGATGTTGGCGCGCGCAACTTCCGCGTGCTTGGGGTTGGACTCCAGCGTGACGAGGCGCCCGCCGGCGGGAAGGGCCCGGGCGAGCCAGATGGTGCTGTACCCGCCCAACGTGCCGATCTCAAGGATGCGGCGCGCTCCCTGAATCCGCGCCAACAGGTGCAAGAGCTTGCCCAGATTCGGGGTGACGTCGATCCGCGGCAGCCCTGCCGCCGCGTTGGCCTGCAGGACCGCATCGAGCACCGGGTCAGGCGGAATCAGGCGATCGGCGATGTACCGGTCGACCGCATCCCATGCGGGTTCAAGATTCCTCACTTGCACCCTCCCCCGCTCGCGGGCGCCGCCGGCGTCCCGCGCGGGCCGCGCGCTCCGCCTGCGCCTGCGCCCGTAGCTTGGGCACCACGCGCGTCACGTACCCGGCGAGGGCGGCCGCGCCCACGGCCAGCACCACGGGGGCCCACGGATCGTCCGCCAGCGCGCCGGCCGCCAGCACGGCGAACGCCACGGCGGTGAAGCCGGGCAGCCACGGCACCCACGGCGCCCTCACGGGACGCGGCGTGTCCGGCTCAAGCTTGCGCAGCCGGATCACGGCGATGGCCACGAGCACGTACACGATGCTCTCCATCGCCGCGCCGAGGTCGACGAGCAGCACGTACTGCCGCGTCCAATACACGGCGACCGTCGAGGCGAGCGTGAAGAGAAACAGCGCGATGATCGCGTTCTGCGGCGTGACGAAGCGGGTGTTCAGACGGCCGAACCACTTGGGCAGGACGGCCTCCCGGGCAGCCGCGTAAAGGAACCGCGACCCCGCCGTGAAGCCCGCGTTGAACGTCGTCGCCGAGGCGCCGAGCGACACGGCGAGCATCCAGACGGCTCCCCCCAGCCCCAAAAGCTTGCGGCCGAACAGCATCTGAGGAACCGGAGATCCGGCCAGCGCCGCCTTGCCGACGGTGCTCGTCATCGCCACCGTGACGAGTGCGTAGACGAGGCACAGCATCCCGATGGCGATCGCCATCCCGATCGGGACGAGCCGCGTCTTCGTCACTTCCTCGGACAGCGGCGTCACCCACTCGAAACCGATGAAAAGGAACACGCCGAGCGCCGCGGCGTTCAGAAGCCCGGTGAAGCTGCCGGGGTTGAAGGGCGTCGCGAGCTCCACGCCCGGCCGCGCCAGCGCGAGGACCGACAGCACGATCAGGGAGCCGGTGACGCCGTACGTGACGATGTCCTGGAACAGGCCCGCCGTCTCCACGCCCCGCAGGTTCACGGCGGTCACGAGCACGAGCAGCAGGACGTTCCACACGATGGCCGGCACGCCCGGCACGACGAACTCGATGGCCTTCGAAAGGACGAACGCTTCCGCGCCCAGCACCGCCACGACGACAGCGATGTAGAGAAAGCTGACGACGAGCGACAGCCGCTCGCCGAAACCCCGGTGCAGGTACACGCGGATCGCCGCGGCGGACGGGTACATGCCGTTCATCTCCGCGAACGACGCGGCCGCCGTCAGCGCAAGGATCCCCGCCACCAGAACGGCGATCCAAGCCGAGTCCCCGGCGACGAACTGCGCCATTTGCACCGCCGCGATGAACGTGGAGGTCGCCAGGGTCAGCCCGGCGCTGGTGGAGACGACGGTGCGAAGGCTGAGGGCGCGCTTGAGGTCCATCTATTCCCCCCAGATCATCAGGGTGATGACGTCGAGGCGCATGGTGTCCTCTTCGCTCGCCTCGATGCGCAACCGGCCGTCCATGTAGGGCTCCGTCGGGGAGATGTCGCCGTAGAAGAGGTCGGTCAACGTCTCGCTGTCCGCGCGCACGACCATGTGCGCATGTTCCGGCGCGCCTTTCTGCAGCGACAGGTCGCCGTCCTTCAGGGTCAGGGTGAAGTCGCCGCCGGCAAGATCCGTCGGAGCGACGTGGATGACGCGGTCCCAGTCGCGGTTCATGACCTTGAGGCGGGGCTCGGCCGCGTAGCGTTCGGCAAAGTCCCGCAGGGCGTCGTGAAGTTCTTGTACGGTGGCCACGTCGTTGCCTCCTTACGCTTGCAGGTCGACCACGGTCGGGCGGTAGTCGATACGGTCCAGCACCTGGTTGAAGTCGTCGGCCGTGAGCTCCTCGGGGCGCCTCCCCAAGAGGGCAACGAGCGCCGCCTCGATGAGGTTCGTGCCGAAGGAACGGCCGTCGAGGATGGGGGTCGTGGTGACGACCCACCGCACGCCGCGCGCCCGCAGGAACTCGCGGTCCTCCGCGGTCGTCGTCTGGGTGAGCACGAGCTTGCCGGTCATGTCCTTCGGCATGTACCGCCGCATCAGGTGGAAGTCCCCGGCCACCACCTGCGCCTCCCGGAAGAATTCCGGGAATCGCTCTTCGGGTTCGCGCTCTTGCTTCTCCCCGACCGGGTAGATCATGTGGATGGGCAGCTTGCAGATCTCGCGGGCCATCTTGCGGGCGAGTTCCTTGAGCTCGTCCAGCGTCCGGATGGGATACGGCACGCCCGTGCCGAACATGAGGTCCCCGTAGACGACGTCCGCGCCCACCTCCGCCAGCGTCTCCGCCATGCCGAAGCGGTCCAGGGACGAGACCATGAGCACGCTCGTCCCCCGCAGCGGCACGGGCCCGTGTTCGGCCAGCCAGCGCACCGCCCGCCGCTCCATGGTGTCCTTCACGCGGCTGCCGTCGACGACGGGCGTCTTCTGCACGGCCTGCATCAGCCGGAGGCCGTCCTGGATGATGAACTGCTCGCCGGCGATGTACAGGTACACGTCGAGCCCGCCGAGCCCGATGGCGTCGACATGCCCGTCCAGTTCGCGGAGAAGCTCGACCGCCCGCTCCATGCTGCCGTCAGTGCCCACGCGGCGGAGCTCGAACGGCTCGTCCAACAGCGTCACACGCGCCGTGTGGTCGCGCTTCGACGACCCCAAGCTGACGCTGACGACGCGTTTCAACCGGTCATCCTCCTTCTCCCCTTAGCGGGTCGCGGCCGGTGCGGACGGCGGTCCGGCGCGGGCGGCGGTCCGGCGCGGGGCCCGTCCGCTGAACACGCGAGCTCCGCCATGCAGGTCCGCGGGCTTCAGCCGTCCGCGTGGTGCAGGTGGTGCGCGAGGCGCGACGCGGCGGCCGCGGCCACGCCTGCAACCAGGTCGTCGAGGAAGGTGTTCACGCGGCCGCCGTCCTTGCCCGCGTTGTGCAGCTCGGACAAGATGCCGATCTTGCGCTTGTCGAGATAGCCGAAGTTGGTGAAGCCGATGGAACCGTACACGTTCGTGATCGCCAGCGCAAGCACTTCGTCGATGCCGTACAGGGGGCTGTCGGCGACGAGGATGCTGGCGAGCGGCTCCGGCACCTGGCCGCGCTCGGTCAGCTGGTCGAGCGCGATGCCCGTCAAAAGGGCGTATTGGACCTCGCGCTTGCGCAGGACCTCGTACACGCTCTCAAGGCACCCGTCCACCGTGAGCCCCGGGTGGTAGTCCTTTTGTATGGCGTACACGATCTCCGCGATGTCCCGCAGGCGGACCCCGCGCTCCCCAAGTAGGGCGATGACGTGTTCGCGCAAGTCCCGTCCCTCCACGTCGCGAGCCTCGACTGCCATGCTATTGCCCCCTTTCGGAAACGGAGCCTGGACCGAAGACGGCGATCGCCTCCCGGCGGAAGTCCTCCCCGGGGGTGATCCACAGCCCGCGATCGACGGCGATGAGCCGGCGCTCTCCCGCCGCGTACACGTACACGGGCACCGGCCCCGGGTGACGGCGCAGCAAGTCCTGGAGGCGCCGCAGCGTCCCGCCGTCGAGGCGCTGCACCTTCAGGTACACGGAGGCGGCGGTGCCGGAAGCGGCGGTGCCGTCGCCCGGCGCCTCCTCTCCCGCCGTTCCGGACGGCTCGGGTTCGGTGGCGGCAGCGGTGTCCATCGCGGCCTCCGTGACGGCCTCGCCGTCCTCGCCCTCCGGGACCAGCGGCTCGACCGCCTCGGCGACGACGCTGACGGCGTCGTCCCGCCACGAGACGCGGCCGCGCACGAGCACCATCTGCTCCGGGGCGAGGACGCGCGCCGCCCCGGCGAACACGCGCGGGAAGGCGACGCACTCGACGGATCCCGCCAGGTCCTCGACGACGAAGAACGCCATCCACTCGCCCTGGCGCGTGCGCGTGCGGCGCGTCGACACGATCGCGCCGCCGATGGTGACCGGCGACCCGTCCGCGAGTTCCCTGAGGTCCGGGATCGGCGTGGCCACCCGCCTCAAGTGCCCGGCGAGCGACGCCAGCGGATGGCCGGAGACGTAGAAGCCCAGCGCCTCCTTCTCCCACAGGAGCCGCTGGCGCAGGCCGGGATCCGGCTCCTCCGGCAGGGGGGGCTCGCCGGCGGGCACGGCCCCGCCGCCCGCCGGGCCGGCCTCGGCCAGGCCGGCGAACAGCGACAGCTGGCCCTCAGCCGCCCAGCGCTGCTGCTCCTGCGCGACGGCCAGCGCGGCGTCCAACCCCTTGAGGAGGCGCGCCCGGTTCTCCTCGATGGAGTCGAACGCGCCCGCCTTGATGAGGCTCTCGAGGACGCGCCGGTTGCAGTGGCGCGCGTCCACGCGCCGGGCGAAGTCGAACAGCGAGCGGAACGGGCCGTCCCCCCGCGCCGCGACGATGGCGTCGACGGCGCCGCGGCCGACGTTCTTCACCGCCGCGAGCCCGAAGCGGATGCCGCGAGACGTGACGGTGAAGTCCGCCTCGCTTTCGTTGACGTCCGGCGGGAGCACCTCCAGCCCGAGGCGCCGGCACTCGGCGATGTATTGCGCGACCTTGTCGCTGTTGCCCGCCACGCTGCTGAGCATGGCCGCCATGAACGGCGCCGGGTGGTGCGCCTTGAGGTAGGCCGTCCGGTACGCCAGGAGGGCGTACGGCGCCGCGTGCGCGCGGTTGAAGCCGTAGTTCGCGAACCGCTCGATGAGGTCGTACAGCTGCTCGCCCAGCTCTCGGCTGTGGCCCTGGCGCACGCAGCCCTCGACGAACTCGGCGCGGAGCTCGTCGATGATCTCCTTCTTCTTCTTGGACACGCCGCGGCGGAGCACGTCGGCGCGCGCCAGGGAGAAGCCCGCCATCGTGGCCGCGATCTGGATGATCTGCTCTTGGTAGACGAGGATGCCGTACGTGCTGCGGAGGATCGGCTCCAACTTGGGGTGGAGCACGTCGATGCGGCCCGCCCTCTTGTTCCGGATGAAGGCCGGGATGTTCTCCATCGGCCCGGGGCGGAAGAGCGCCACGGCCGCGATGAGATCCTCAAGGCTCGACGGCTGCATCTCCCGGAGCATGTCCCGCATGCCGGGCGACTCCATCTGGAAGACGCCCTCCGTCTCGCCGCGGCCGAGGAGTGCGAACGTGGCCTCGTCGTCCAGCGGGATGCGGTCGATGTCGAGATCGTGCCCCTGACGCCGGACGAGCTCCACCGTCCGCTCGATCACGGTGAGCGTCCGCAGGCCGAGGAAGTCCATCTTCAAGAGGCCCAGGTCTTCGAGCGGGCCCATCGTGAACTGCGTGACGATGGTGCCGTCGGAGACGCGCGCCAGCGGCACCAGCTCCGACAGCGGCTGCGAGCCGATCACCACGCCCGCCGCGTGCACGGAAGCGTGGCGCGGCATGCCCTCGATGCGCGCGGCCAGTTCGAGAAGCTGGCGCACCTCCGGGTCCTCGCGGTACAGGCGGGCCAGTTCCGGGCTCTCCTCCAGCGCGCGCTCGAGCGTCATGTCGATCGCCTGCGGCACGAGCTTCGCGATCTGGTCGACGCGCGCGTACGGCCAGCCGAGGACGCGGCCGACATCGCGGATCGCGGCCCGCGCCGCCATGGTGCCGAACGTGATGATCTGCGCCACCCGGTCCTCGCCGTACTTCTCCTGCACGTAACGAATGACCTCGTCGCGCCGCTCGTAGTCGAAGTCGATGTCGATGTCCGGCATCGTGACGCGGTCGGGATTGAGGAACCGCTCGAAGAGCAGCGAGTACTTGAGCGGGTCGATGTCCGTGATGCCGAGCACGTACGCGACGATGCTGCCCGCCGCCGAGCCGCGCCCTGGCCCCACGGCGATGCCGCGCGACCGTGCGTAGTCGACGAAGTCCGCGACGATGAGAAAGTAGCTGGGGTAGCCCATGCGCTCGATCACGTCGAGCTCGTAGTCAAGCCGTTGCCGCACGGCGGCGCGCCGTTCCGGATCGGCGTCCAGATCCGGGTAGCGCCGCGGCAACCGATCCTCGCAGAGCGCGCGAAGGTAGGCGGCGTCGCTCTCGAAGCCCTGCGGCAGGTCGAACGCCGGCAGGTGCAGCCGGCCAAAACGCAGCTCCACGTTGCAGCGCTCCGCGATCTCCAGCGTGGCGTCCAGCGCCTCGGGGCAGTCCGCAAACATCTCCGCCATCTCGTCGCCCGACTTGACGTAGAACTCCTGGTTCGGGAAGCGCAGGCGGTCGGGGTCGTCGAGGTTCTTGCCCGTTTGGATGCAGAGGAGCACGTCGTGCGCGAGCGCGTCTTCCCTGCGCAGGTAGTGCGCGTCGTTGCAGGCGACGACCTTCAGGCCGTAGTCCCGCGCGAGTTGCCGCAAGAGGGGGTTGACGCGGCGCTGCTCTGGCAGGCCCTGGTTCTGCAGCTCCACGTAGAGGCGGTCGCGGCCGAAGATCTCGAGATACTCCTCCAGGGCCCGGCGCGCGTCGTCGACGCGGTTCGCCAGGAGGAGCGAGGGCACCTCGCCGCCGAGGCACGCCGTGGTGGCGATGAGGCCCTCGCGGTGCTTCGCGAGGAGCGCCTTGTCAATGCGCGGCTTGTAGTAGAAGCCGTCCACGAACGACGCGGACGAGAGCCGCATGAGGTTGCGGTAGCCTTCCTCGTTTTCCGCGAGAAGCAGCAGGTGATACAGCTCGCCCGGGCGGCGGTCGCGGTCGCGGTGGTCCCCGGGCGTCAGGTAGGCCTCGAGGCCGATGATCGGCTTCACGCCGGCTTCCTTGCAGGCCTTGTAGAACTCGACGACGCCGTAGAGGACGCCGTGGTCCGAGAGGGCGACGGCCGGCTGGCCGAGCTCCCGCACGCGCGCGGCCAGTTCCCGCGGGCGGATGGCGCCGTCGAGCAGGCTGTATTCCGAGTGAAGGTGCAGGTGGACAAACGGCCGCATGCTTTCAGGATACGGGACGGGCCCGGAAAAGTCCTGGGTTGACCGCCATGGGCCTCATCCGCGCCGGAGCACCGAACGCACCCCGCGCAGAAAGGCCGTCCGCGGCAGGGTGATCCCGGCGCGCGCGCGGAGCTCGAACACGTACTCCTCGTCCTGCCACGTCGCGCGACGCCCGCCGTATTCGGGCGACTCCTCCGCCAGCCGGACGCGGCGACCCTCCAGCTCAAGCCACTCCTCCGCAGCCCCGGCAGGGCGAGAGCCCTCCGGCCTGTCCGCCGGCGGGGCCGTGGACGCTCCGTCCCGGCGTGGCCAGGCCCGGCACCACAGCACATCCGTGCCGTTTCCCACGTGCCGCAGCAGAACCTCCACACCGGGCCGTTCCGGGGAGCCTGCCGGCTCTCCCGCGACCACCCCCACCGAGTCCACCCGGTAGCCGGCGGGCAACGGCTCCGGCAACGGCAACGGCCGACCGAACGCCGCTCTGGCTTCGTCCAGGGCCATCCAGCGGCACGGGCGCGCGCGGCGCGGATCCGCGCACGGCGCGAGTCCGCGGCTCAGGAACCAGCCGAGTTCCGAGTATGGAACGGTATGGAACACGGCCGGGGCCTCGGGGCGGGCCGGCTTCAGGCCGTGGAAGAACTCGACGACCTCCTCGTCGCCAATTTCTCCCTGCAGGACGGCCACGTCGACGACGGTGCGCCACCGCGCGTGCACGGCCGCGCGCCGG
This sequence comes from Clostridia bacterium, assembly GCA_019683875.1. Taxonomy (NCBI): domain Bacteria; kingdom Bacillati; phylum Bacillota; class Clostridia; species Clostridia bacterium. Next base: position 10,296 of record JADGHN010000010.1, on the reverse strand, counting down.
CCCTGCATGTCCCGCCCGATCCAACCGACCGTTCCATGGGAGACGAAGGCCCGCTCCTTGACGGCCAGATTGGGCGCCGATTCCGTCGGGTTCCAGTCCATCAGGAATTCCTTGACGCGCACGCGGAGTCCGGGACCGCCCAACACGAAGCGCAGCGTGGGGAAACGGTCCCCCGCGGGGCGGACGCTCGGCCCGATCAGCCGCGTGGCCCCGGGGAACCGGTCGGGCTGAAGGACCACGAAGTTGCAGTACGCCTGCGCCTGCTCGAACGTCGCGCCGAACGGCTGCGGCAGCGCCGCCTTGCGTGGGTCCTGCTCGCGCTGGAACGGATGCGCCATGACGCGCCTCGCTTCCGCATATGGATCTTCCGGTGAGCGCCGGTGAGCGACTACATCCGCGAGCTGGTCCTGTCCTTCTTCGTCAGCGGCGGCATCGTGCTCGGCGGGTCGCTCGTCGGCTCGCTGTCCACGATCGTCACCGGCACCCTGCCGCTCGACACCATGGCGGACCTCGCCGGCCGCCTCAAGATCTGGGGCGCCGTCGCCGCCCTGGGGGGCACGTTCGTCACGTTCGAAACCCTGGACATCGGCCTTTTCCAAGGGCAGCTGGGGCCGCTGGTCCGGCAGGGATTGTACGTCCTGTGCGCGTTCCTGGGCGCGGACCTCGCCTACCTGCTGGTGATGGCCATGGTGGGGCCGCGGAATTGAGGGTGCGGTGAACGCGTTGTGGCGGCGGGTGGCGGGCGCTTTCCTGTGCGGCGCGATCCTTGGGGCCGCGCTGTCCTGGCCTGCGGCGGCCTGGCGCGTGGAAGCGCTCCTTCTGCAAAACGACGCGCTCACGTTGCAGCTGGAAGACGCCCGTCACCAGCTCTCCCGCTTGCAGGAGAGCGTCAACGAGTTCCGGGCGCCCGTGATCCACCAGGTCGACATCGTGACCGACGTGAAACAGCCCGACCAACGCGTGGCCCTGGAGCGGGCGATCCGCGCCATCGCCAACGAGTTCGTCGGGCGGCCCGTCGAGTCGCTCGACCGCGCCCTTTTGCAGACCACGTTCGACGGCCGGCTGGTGAGCGTGGACGACCAGGTGTACCGTCTGACGCTGACCTTCGCGCTCATCGCGCCGAACAGCCAGCTGGTGTTCCGGGTGCGCCGCGTCACGCCGGGCCTGCCGAACTAGTCCTCCTCCCCGACGGCGATGACCTCGCGGTCCTTGTAGTACCCGCAGTTCGGGCACGCCCGGTGCGTCAGCTTCGGCTGGTGGCAGCGCGGGCAGGGCGCGATCCCGGGCCGGGAGAGTTTCCAATTGGCGTGGCGCTTGCGCGAGCGCGCCTTGGAGTGCTTGTGCTTGGGATTACCCACGTTGGGGCCTCCTTTTCAGCCGGGTCCGAATCGGTACTCTACCACACGGCACGTCATGCCATCAACGCCACGCGACGCGGCACCCTGTCAGGACCGCCGGACGCGGCACGCCGTGAAGACCCCACGGATCGGCGCCCCGCCAGCCGCAGGCGCGGCATTCACGGTTCCAGACCCGCCATGCGGACGAGCGATGTCGTGAGGAGGTACAGCGCCGTGCCGAGCGGCACGAGGAAGAGCAGCCGACGGTCTCCGTCTTCCCGCAGGTGCGGGATCAGCTCGCCGGCGGCGAGGTTGAGCATGATGCCCGCGGAGAAGGCCAGGGCGTTTCCCAGCCGGATCCAGTTCGACAACGCCAGCAGCGTGAGCGTGGCGCCCGCGACGGTCGAGAGGCCCAGCAACGCCGCTCCCGCCGCCGCGCGCTGCCTCCGCACCCCGGACACCGACAGGACCGACGCCATGGAAAATCCTTCGATGAACTTGTGCGGCATGTAGCCGAGGAAGACGAAAAGTCCCAGCGCCGCGCCGGCCGCGCCCGCGCTCGCCAGGGAAATGCCGTCGGAAAAGGCGCAGACGCACACACCGGCCAAGGATGCGACCGCCGCGCTCTTCAGGCTCGCGGTGGCGGCTGCCGCCAGGCCCGGGCCCGCGCCGGCGACGGCGACCGACGGATCCCGCGCCTCCGCGGGCGCGTGGGCGTGCGCTCGAACGTCCTCGTTCGCATGCTCATGTCCCTGCGCGTGCGCATGCTCGTGTCCGTGGGCGTGCACGTGCCCGTGCGACTCGCCGTGGTGGCCGAGGGCGACATCGACCAACAGAATCACGAGAAACCCGAGCACGGTGAACCAGGTCATCCCGCCGTGCTCCTGTGCTTCCGGAACGAGGCCCACCAGGCTCAACGCCAGGATGAACCCGGCGCCGATGGCCTGTCCGATGCGCAGGCTCTTTCCGACGTTGAAGCGTCGCGCCAGCACGAGCGAGCCGCCGGCCGTCTCCGCGACCGCCGCCGCCATGGCAAGTAGCAGTCCTAGCATGATGTCCCCTCACTTCTGCGGCTCCCCCGCGTCTGAGCGGGCCCGTGCCCGCGACCCTCGCGCGGGTTTCCGGCCCCTTGAGCGCCGCGGCGGTGGCAGGCCCGGCGGTCGAGCCGCTGGCAATCCCGGCAACAGTACTTCCGCCGCGCGACGTAGTACCGGTCGGCGAACGGCCGCCCGCAGAACGCGCAGCGCCATTGCGCGGGACCACGCCGGTAATTCGGGTTGCTCTGCCCCTTCCGCTCATCGGAAAGCAGCCGCGACTGGCAGGCGCGGGAGCACGTGCGACGGCGGCGCGCAAGGGACGGCGGCAGGCTCATGGGCGTTTCGCAGACCTCGCACGGCTTGACCACCTGCGGCACCGTCGCTCCCTCCAAACGCCGTCATCATACGCGCTGCGCGGACTCTTCGCAAGACCCATATTGGCTCACCGAGCAACTTGCAAAGCGTCGATTAAATTTAGGTCGTCTCCAACGCATCGACCACCCTGTATTGGGTCACCGAACAACGTGCGCCGGCCGTCCAGCCCGCGGGGACGCCGCGCAGCGGCCGAAGACGCGCCCGCACATGAGCGCTCAACGGCGATCGGGACAACGGTCATGCGCGCGGGAAAGCGGGGCGCGTGCCGTCAAAACACGTAGAGCATGAGGTAGATCAGCCAGCCGGTGATCGCCACGACGAGCCACACGGGAAACGTCCAGCGCGCGACCCGGCGGTGGTCCGCAAAGCGGCCGCGAAGGGCGCGGTAGAGCGTGACGACCGCCAGCGGCACGACGGCCGTGGCGAGGATCGTGTGCGAGATGAGGACGGAGAAGTAGACGACACGGATGGGGCCCGTGTGGGGGTACCGCGCGATGCCTTCCAGCTGGCCGCGCAGCACGTACAGGACGAGGAACAGCAGCGCGAACGCGCTGGCCGTGAGCATGAACGCCTTGTGCAGCCGCACGTTGCCGCGCGCGATGAACCACCGCCCCACCACCAGCGAGGCGCCGCTCAGCACGATGCACGCTGTGTCCAGCGCCGCCAGGGAGACGGATCCTCCGCCCACGGCCGTCACCGTTCCTGCGGCCGCCAGCGGCGCACGCCGGCGATCACGCCCGCCAGGAGGATCGCTCCCGCGAGGAAGCCGCCGACGACGTCCGTCGGCCAGTGCACGCCCAGCACGATGCGGCTGCCGCCGAGCAACAGCGCCAGCGCCGCCCACCCCACCCAGATGACGCGCCGAAGCGACGGCGACGCGTCCATGGCGACGAGGTAGGCGACGCAGCCGAAGAACGCGACGGCCGCAAACGCGTGCCCACTGGGAAAGGAAAACCCGGCGACCGCCTCGTGCGGGAAGAGGTTCGGGCGAAGGCGGTGAAACTCGTCCTTGGCGTACGTGTTGAGGGCCTCAAGGACGAGCATGTCGATCGCGAGCACGACCGACTTCCACCAGGCCCCCCGCACGATCCACCAAAGGATGAGGACGAGGCCGATGGCCGCGATCGGCTTGGCGTAGCCGAGTTCCGTGATCAGTTGCGCGGCTCTCGTCCCCGCGTCCCCGGAAACGGTGTGCGCGCGCAGCAGCCATGCGCGCTCCCACGGCGCCCCGGTCGGGGTCACGAACCCGTACATCACCGAAAGCATCAGCATCGCCACGAGCGCGCCCAGGGCCACCGGGAACAAGAACCGCCAGATGGTCGAGGCGGATGGGCGACGCCGGATTCCGTGCGGCACGCGCCGAGCTCCTTTCCGCAACCCGCTTGAGCCTGTCCGGTCCAGCCCATGATAGCAGACCGCGCGCCGCGGGCGTCAGCGGGGCGCGGCGACGCCGCCGCATCCGGACCGGGACGGCGGCGCCGTCAGCGCAGGTCCTCCCGCACCGCGCGCAGCACCATCGCGTTCGTGAGGTACTCGACGGGCGCGCGGTCGTCCGTGAGCAGAAGGCCCCCGGCGCCGCGCGCCGGCTTGAGCGTCGCCCGCAGTTCGCTCGCCAGCGGGGCGAGCGCCGCGTCGTCGCGGATCCCGTCCAGGGCCTCGAGGCGCAGCGGCCGCTGCGAACCGAGGATCAGATAGTTGAATGGACCGCGCACCTTCGCCACGTACGCGTACGGAAAGGCATCGGCGACCGTCCGCTCGAACGCCAGGAGCAGCGCGGCCCTGTCCCCGATGGCGTTCACGTTGAGCGCCATGAACCCGTTCGGCGCCAGCCGGCTCCGGACCTCGGCGAAGAACTCGCGCGTGGAGAGTTGGAAGGGAATGTAGAGCTGGTTGCTGTAGGCGTCGACGACGACGAGGTCGAGCGGTTCGCGGAAGCGCGCCAGCGCCACGCGGCCGTCGCCGATGACGACGTGCGCCTCGTCCCCGCGCAGCCCGAAGAACCGTGGCCCGAGGCGGGCGATCACCGGATCGATCTCGACGCCCCACATCTCCATCGGCACGCGGGGGCGCACGAGACGGTCCCAGATGCGGAAGATCGTGCCGCCCGCGGAGCCGATGACGAGGGCGCGCTCCGGCCGGGCCTCGGCCGGACGGGCCAGGAACGGCAGGACGGCGAAGTTGTCGGTGTACAGCCCCGTCAGCACGCTGTGCGGGTTGTAGATCGACTGGATCCCGCCGCCCTCGTTGATGACGAGAAGTCGCTCGTCCCCCTGCTGCACGACCTGCACGTACTGGTACAGGGTGTCGTCCTCGAAAAGCAGCCCCGCGACGGGCTTCACCACGCCCGGCGTCGCCGCCGCCACGGCCGCCGGCACGAGCAGCCAGAGCGCGTGCCGGGCGCGGCCCAGGCGCCAGGCCGCCACGGCGATCTGCAGCGCCGCGAAGAGCAGGATCGTCTCCTTCGTGCCGAGGAACGGGATCGTGACGAACGCCGGCACGAACGTGCCGACAATGCTGCCGAGGGTCGAGGCGGCGTAGAGCCCGCCGGCCACGCGGCCGCTCTCCGTCACGTCCCTCGTGGCCAGCCGAACGGCGAACGGGCTCACCGTGGCGAGGGCGAACACCGGCGGCAGAAAGACGAGCAGGATGGCGGCGAACGACGCGACGATGATCGTGGCCGGGGTGCCGAACCAGCCTCCGATCATCGCCGACAGGATCGGCCGCGCGAAGAGCGGGATCAGCGCCTGGTACACGCCCGCCGCGAGGACGAGGCCATACAGGAGGCGCGGCTCCGGGCGCCGGTCGGCCAGCCGGCCGCCGTACGCGTAGCCGAGGGAGAGTCCGATGAGGATGAGCCCGATCAGGTTCGCCCAGACGATCTGCGACGTGCCGAAGTAGGGCGCCAGGAGGCGCGAGGCCGCCATTTCCAGCGCCATCACGGAAGCGCCGGTCACGAAGACGAACGCCTTCAGGCGGGCTCACCCCCGGCATCCGCCGCGCCGAGGTGGATGGGACCCCGCCGTTCCCGCAGGAATCCGGCCGGATGACCGTTGGCCCAGGCGAGGAGCTCCCCCACGATGCTGACCGCCAGCTGCTCCGGCGACTCGGCGCCGAGATCCAGCCCCACGGGGGCGCGCAGCCTCGCGTCCTGATCGGGCAGGGGCGCTCCCACTTCCGCGAGCATCGCTTCGGTGCGGGACCGAGGCCCAAGCTGGCCGACGTATCCGGCCCGCGTGCGGAGCGCGGCGGCCAGCGCCGCCTGGTCGCGCCGCAGGTGGTGATGCTTCACCACGACCGCGTCGCGCGGGCCGAGCCCGAGCTGCGGCAGCACCTCGGGCGCCTCCGCGCGCTCGATCCGCGTCGCCCTCGGAAAGCGGTCCGCGTTCGCGTAGGCGGGGCGCGGGTCGACGACGATCACCGAGAAACCGGCTGCCGCGGCCAGGTCGACGAGCGGCGCGCTGTCGTGCCCGGCCCCGCAGACCACGAGCCGCCGGGGCGGCAGGATGACGTCGAAGAAGACGCGACGGCCGTCCGCGGTCGTCTCCGTGCCCGGCAGCCCGCGGCGGTAGCGTGCCGCGGCGACCCGCGCGAGATCGGGCGGCAGGTCGCCCGCCGCCGCCTCCGCCGCCACGTCCGCCGCAGGATCGGTCCCGTCGCCGTCCGCCGGCGGCGCCCACCAGAACTCTTCGGGGACGCCGTCGCCCTCCTCGGGCTCCGGGAGCGGCCGCACGCGGACACCGCCGGCCGGCGCGTCCAGCATGCGCCGGTAGACCTCCGGGCGGAACGGCTCCAGCAGCACTTCCACGTCGCCGCCGCAACCCAGCCCAAGGCCCCACATCTCGTCCTCGGCGAGGTCGTAGCGCCGCGTCCGCGCGCGGCCGCTCCGCCGCACCTCCTCCGCGATCATCGCCACGTCCGGCTCCAGGCAACCTCCCGAGATGTTGCCCGACCACGAACCGTCCGGCCACACGAACAGGCGGGCCCCCTCGCGGCGGAAGGCGGAACCGCGGACATCGACCACCACCGCCACGACCGTGCCCGGCCGCGCAAGCGCCTGTTCCGCGTCGGCCCGCCACAGTGACGAGTCGCGCACGTTTCAGCCTCCGATCTTGTACATCGCTCGCTTGGGCTTGACGAAGTCCGGGGAATCGATCCGGTGGCCGGCCCATTTGCTCCAGACGGCTTCGCGAATCCGGCGCTCCACCGCGTCGTCGTCCGCGCCGCCGCGCAGGAGCTCGCGCAGGTCCGTCTCCTCGACCGCGAAGAGGCAGTTGCGGATCTTCCCGTCCTGCGTCAGCCGGATGCGGTCGCAGTGCGCACAGAACGGCGCGGTGACCGAGGCGATGACGCCGAACTCGCCCTTTCCGTCGAGGAACCGGAACGTGCGCGCCGGGCTCGCCTTGTCGGCTGCGACCTCCTCGAACGGCGCCACTTCCCGAGCGCGCTCAAGGATCTCGGCCATCGGGAACACGAGCCGTTTCTGCCAGATGTTGTCCCCGTCCAGCGGCATGAACTCGATGAAGCGGACCACGTAGGGAAACTCGCGCGCCCAGCGAAGGAAGTCGGGAACCTCGTCGTCGTTGATGCCGCGCATGACGACGCAGTTGATCTTGATCGGCCGCAGCCCGGCCTCTTCCGCGGCGCGCAGCCCCGCGTGGACGTGGTCGATGTAGTCGCGCCGGGCGATGCGCTTGAACCGCTCGCGGTCCAGCGTGTCGAGGCTGATGTTGATGCCGTCCAGGCCGGCGCGTTTCAAGTCGTGCGCGAGGTGCGGCAGCATGTAGCCGTTCGTCGTCATCGAGACCTTGCGGATGCCCGGAACGCGCTTGAGGCGCGCGGTGATCTCTGCGACGCCGGGCCGCAGGAGCGGCTCGCCGCCCGTGAGGCGGATCGTGTCGACGCCCATGGACGCGCAAATGCGGACGACGCGCTCGATCTCGTCGAACGTCAGCAGCTCGTCCCGAGGCATGAACTCGGCGTCCTCGGGCATGCAGTAGACGCAGCGGAAATTGCAACGGTCCGTGAGCGAGACGCGCAACTTCCGCACCACGCGGCCGAACTGGTCGATCAGCGGGCCGCGCGTGGGCATCGCCTGGACATCGGGGCCGGCCATCGCCGCACCTCCCTGTCGTTAAGGATACTCCTCGCCGCACGAACGGCGCGACCCGGGAACCCGAGGCATCCGGCGGCGTCCATGCAAGGAGATCCGCAGGTTCGCAAAGGAGGCGTGCCCTTGCCCGCAACGCCGCTTCGACAGCCGAGGGTCGTGGTCGTCACGGCCGCCGGCCGTGACACCTTCTCGCAGCATCACGTGGAGCGTCTTCAAGCGGCGGCCGACGTGACCTTCTGCCGCCGCACGGAAAGGATGTCGCCGGCCGAACTGGCGGCCGTGCTCGCGGACGCGGACTACGCCGCGCTCACGCCGCGAACGCTGCCGCCGCTGGACGCCGCGACCGTCGCCCGGCTGCCGCGATCGCTCAAGGGCATCGCGGTCTTCGCCACGGGGGTCGACTTCGCGGACCTCGACGCGCTCGAACGGCGCGGCATCGTCCTCTGCAACCTGCCCGACTACTCCGCCATATCCGTCGCGGAACACACGCTGGGGCTCATGCTGGCGCTGTCGAGGCGGATCCACCTCAGCCGGGACCGCGTGATGGGCCGCGTGCCCCCCGGCACATCGGTGCGCGGCTGGGAGCTTCATGGAAAGACGGTCGGCGTCGTGGGCGTCGGCCGCATCGGGTCGCGGGTGGCGCGCCTCGCGGCGGCGTTCGGCATGCGCGTGATCGCCTGCGACCCGCGCCGGCCCGTGGCGGATCTCGAATACGTCGACCTGCCCACGCTGCTCTCCGAAAGCGACGTCGTCACGCTCCACCTGCCCACCCGCTGGAACGCGCCGCCGCTCATCGGCATGGCGGAACTGCGGCGGATGCGGCCGGGCGCCGTGCTCGTCAACGTCGCCCGCGCGGACCTTGTGGACGAGAGCGCCGTGGTGCGCGCCATCGCCGCCGGCCACCTCCGGGGTTATGCCGTCGACGACATCCTCCGCGACCGCGTGGCCGCCGCGCGGCTTGTGGAAGAGGGGCGCATCGTCGAAACGGGCCACACGGCCTGGTATTCGCAAGAGGCGTTGGATCGGGGGTACGAGGAATGGGTTCGGAACGTGATCGCGCTGGCGGAGGGCGCGCCGCGGAACGTGGTCCGGCGGGAGGCCGCGGAGCCGGCGAGGACGGCATGGCTGCGTTGACGCCTCTCCAGCGCACGGCGCGATGGGCGGCCGTCCTGCTGCCCCTCGGCATGGCTGCGGCCACGGCCTTTCTCGCGTGGGCCCGCTGGCCCCGGTACTGGCTGTGGATCGCGCTCGAGGAGACGCCGTTCACCTTCCTGAAGGCGCTGCTCCTCTACACCACGGCCGGCTGCGCCGCCGTGCTGGCCCTGACCTCGGACCTCGCGGGGCGGCCGCGCGCGGAGCGCAGAGGCTGGTGGCTCGTCGCCCTCGGCTTCCTCTACCTCATGGCGGACGACCGCTTCGCGTTCCACGAGCGCATTCGGGACCACGTGCTCGCACCGCTGGGTTGGCGCCTCCCGTGGGGCGCCCCCGGCGACTACGTCACCCTCGTCTACTTCCTGATCGCCCTTCTCATGCTGCCGACGGTGATGCGCCTCTACCGGCCGCATCCGCTGGCCGCGCGGTTGCTGGTGGCGGCCGTCGCGCTCGCCGGCGTCGCGTTCGCCGCCGACTCGGTCAACCCGTTCGACATGCCCGTCGCCGTCGAACGGCTGGAACAGACGCTGGAGGAAGCCGTCAAGGGCCTGGCCGACGCCTTCTTCGCCGCGAGCGCCTGGGCCGTCCTGGCGGAGCGGCTCGAACACCTCGCTCGCCGCGGTCGCGAGGGCGCGGCGGGCGAGACCGGGCATGCGCTGGCCTCCGGCGGCCTCTAGACCAGCGGCGCCTCCACGACGCGGTTGCGCAGCGTGCCGACGCCCTCGACTTCGACCTCGACCTCGTCGCCCGGCCGCAGGAACTCCGCCGGCGTGCGCGCGAACCCGACGCCCTCCGGGGTCCCCGTGAGGAGGATGTCGCCGGGAAGCAGCGTCATGCCGAGGGAAAGTTCCGCGATGAGCCGGTCCACCGTGAAGATCATGTGGCGCGTGTTGGAATCCTGCTTGACCACGCCGTTCACGCGGCAGCGGATGCCGAGGTTTTGCGGGTCGGGCACCTCGTCCGCGGTCACGATCCACGGGCCGAGCGGGCACGTGCCGTCGATGCCCTTGCCCTTCAGCCACTGCCCGCCGTGGCGCCGTTGGATGTCGCGCCAGGACACGTCGTTGCCGACCGTGTATCCGAACACGTGCGCGCGCGCCGCGTCTTCCGGGATGCTGCGCCCGCGCCGGCCGATGATCACGGCCAGCTCGGCCTCGTAATCGAGCTGCGTGGAGAGGCGCGCGTCGAAGGGGATCGCGTCGTCCGGGCCGATCACGGCCGTCGTGGCCTTGTCGAAGAAGGCCGGGAACTCGGGCAGTTCCTCCTTCGCCATCATCCGTTTCCC
>JADGHN010000009.1 GCA_019683875.1 Clostridia bacterium | reverse complement strand
GCGTGGGGGCCGGGGCCGGGGGGGGCGGGGGGGGGGGGGGGGCGCGCCCCCCCCGCGACGCCTCCCGTGGATGCCGACCCGCGCCTCCTGCTGGCGGTGGCGCGCGCGGCGTTCGGCCAGCGGCGAAAGACGCTGGCGAACGCGCTATCCGCGGCCGGCGAGGTGCCGAAAGCGGAGCTGGAAACGCGCCTGCAAGCGCTGGGCATCGATCCGCGGCGGCGAGCGGAGACGCTATCGCTTGAAGAATTCGCCAAGATCGCGTCGATTTGGCCAAAACCGGCCGACACGGCGTGAGGTATACTGGAATTGGCCATGAGACGAGGAGAGGGCGATCAGGAAGGGCGGTCGTCTTGGCATTCGTCAGCCCATCGCTCGGCGTCTTATCGCTTGAGGACATGTTCGACGACATCCGCCAGTACGTCGAGGACGATCCGGAAGCCAGGTACAGCCTGATCGTCGGCACGGACTCGCAGTTGCGGGAGCGGAGCGTCACGTTCGTGACCGCGGTCGTGGTCCACCGCAGGGGAAAGGGCGCCCGCTACTACTACCAACGGGAAGAGCACCGCCACATCCGTTCCCTCCGCCAGCGCATCTTCTACGAAACCTCGCTCAGCCTCAACATCGCCGGTCGCATCGCCGAATGGCTCTCCAGCAGCGGCATCGAGGACGTCGACATCGAGATCCACCTCGACATCGGCCCCAACGGGGAGACCCGGGACCTCATCCGCGAGATCGTCGGCATGGTGGCGGGGAGCGGCTTCAGCGCCAAGATCAAGCCGGAATCGTACGGGGCGTCCAGCGTCGCCGACCGGTACACGAAATGAGTCGTTGACAGAGTCAGCCGGGCTCTCATATACTTTAAAAATTTTGACAAAGGCCCCTCCCTTTTGGTACGCTCTGTGTAGACGCTGCTGCCAAAGGGGTGGTCGAATGGCGACGCAACCCACCACGCTTGCGGAGATCAAGAAGGAGATCGAGGACCTCATCGGGCGGCGCGTGCACATCCGCGCCAACCCGGGGCGCCGCAAGATCGTGGAACGCGAGGGTACGTTGGAGCAAACCTACCCGAACCATTTCGTCATCCGTTTGGATGCCGACCAGCAGAACCGGCGCATCTCCTACTCGTACGCGGACATTCTGATGGAAGCCGTGCAGCTCACGCCGTGCGACAACGTGTCCGCCTCCGCGGGCTAGCGGCTGCGGAACGGGCAAGCGCATGTCACCGGGCCGGCCATGGTGCCGGCCCGTTTTTCATGCCCGCGCGCTGGCGCCGGCGCCCGTGCATATCGCCCCGGACGGCGGGCACAGTAAGCGCGTGACGTTGCCGGGACCTTTGCTCATCATCGGCGGCCACGAAGACAAACGCCATGACCGCGCGATCCTCGAATGCTTCGCCCGACTCTGCGGCGGGCGTGGCGCGGAGGTCGCCGTGCTCGGCGTGGCCTCGGAACGCCCTCGGGAAGTGGAGGACGTGTACCGGCCCGTGTTGGAGGATCTCGGATTGCAGGTGACGTTCCTGGACCTGCGGGACCGCGCGGCGGCGCAGGACGAGGCGGCCGCCAGGCGCGTGGAAGAGGCGGACGCGCTGTTCTTCACCGGCGGCGACCAGCTGAGGATCACGAGCCTTCTGGGCGGCACGCGCGTGGACGCGGCCGTGCGCGCGCGCTGGCAGGCGGGCGCGCCCTTGGCCGGCACGAGCGCGGGAGCCTCGGCGCTGTCCGGCACGATGATCGTCGGCGGCGACGGCGACGCCACGCCGGCGCTGAACACGATCCAGATGGCGCCCGGCCTCGGGCTTTTGCCCAACACCGTCATCGACCAGCACTTCGCGCAGCGGGGGCGCATCGGCCGCCTGCTGAGCGCGCTCGCGCAGAACCCGGCCGTGCTCGGCATCGGCGTGGACGAGGACACGGCGGTCGTCGTCACGCCGGACGGCCTGTTCGAGGTCGTCGGGTCGCGCACCGTCACCGTTCTCGACGGCGCGCAGGTGAGCGGCACGAACGCGAGCGAGCTGGGCGGCGGCGAGGCGCTGGCCCTGACGGACGTGCGGCTGCACGTGCTCCCGGCAGGCTACCGCTTCGACCTCGCGCGGCGCCGGCCGCTCCCTCCGAAGAAGGCGGGCCGTTCCTGACATGCGCATTCAACGGATCGACGTCTTCGAAGGACCAAACGTGTACTGCCTGCGCCCCACGGTGCGCCTGCTGCTGGACCTGGGGCCGTGGGACCGGCGGGAGACGCTCGAAGTGCCGGGCTTCAACGAGGCGCTCGTGCGGTTGTTGCCGGGGCTGAAGGAGCACCACTGCTCGCGCGGGCGGCCGGGCGGGCTGATCGAGCGGTTGCGCGAGGGGACCTGGTTCGGCCACGTCGTGGAGCACGTGGCGCTGGAACTGCAGGCGCGCTGCGGCGTGAACGTGCGCTACGGGCGCACGCGGCGCTGGTCGGGCAGCGTGTTCGCCGTCGTCTTCGAGCACGACGGGCCGCTCGGCGGTCGCGCGGCGGCGGAGGCGGCCGTGCAGGTCGTGCTGCACCTCCTCGAGGGGCGCGCCGACGACGCCGCCCGCGAGGTGGAGCGCGCCGCGGAAGCGGTGCGGCGCGAGCGCCTGGGCCCGAGCACGGCCGCCATCCTGAGCGAGGCGCGGCGGCGCGGCATCCCCGCCCGGCGCCTTGGGGGCAGCCTCCTGGAGCTGGGGCACGGCGTTCACCGCAAGCGCGTGTGGGCCACGGTGACCGACCGCTCGTCCGCCGTGGCCGTGGACGTGGCCTGTGACAAGGCGCTCACGAAGGAGGTGCTGCGCGCGGCCGGCGTGCCGGTGCCGGAAGGCGTCGTGGCCGAGGACGAGAGCGCGGCGGTGCGGGCGTTTTTCACGCTCGGCCCGGCGGTCGTGGTCAAGCCGGCCGGCGGCAACCAGGGGCGCGGGGTGACGGTCGGCCTTACGAACGAGGCGGCCGTCCGCGAGGCGTTTGCGCGCGCGCGGCGGGAGGCGGGCGGCGGCCCGGTGATCGTCGAGCGCCACGTGCCGGGCCACAGCTACCGCGTGCTGGTCGTCGACGGCGAGGTGGTGGCGGCGGCGCGGCGGATCCCGCCGTTCGTCGTCGGCGACGGCGAGGCCACGGTCGCGGAACTCGTGAGGCGGTTGAACGCCGACCCGCGCCGCGGCGAAGGGCACGAGCGCTCGCTGACGCGCGTGACGCTCGACGATGTGGCGCTCGCGACCCTCGCACGGCAGGGGTTGACGCCGGAGTCCGTGCCGGAGCGCGGCTCGCGGGTGTGGCTGCGCGACAGCGCGAACCTGTCCACGGGCGGCTCGGCCGTCGACGTGAGCCACGAGCTGCACCCCGAGGTGGCGGCCGTCTGTCGCCGTGCCGCGCGCGCCGTCGGGCTGGACGTGGCGGGCGTCGACATCGTCGCGCGCACGCTGGCGCGCCCGCTGCCGGAGACCGGCGGCGCGGTGATCGAGGTCAACGCCTGCCCCGGGCTGCGCATGCACCTCGACCCGGACCGCGGGGAGCCGCGCGCCGTGGCGAAGGCGATCGTCGACAGCCTCTTCGGCGACGGCGACGGGCGCGTCCCCATCGTGGCCGTCACCGGCACGAACGGCAAGACGACGGTGACGCGTCTTGTGGCGCACATCCTGGAGGCGGACGGGCGCACGGTCGGCACGGCGTACACGGGCGGCGTGCGGATCGCCGGCGAGCCGGTCGCCGAAGGCGACACCACCGGCCCGCGCAGCGCGCGCCTGGTGCTCTCCGACCCGCGCGTGGAGGCGGCCGTGCTGGAGACGGCGCGGGGCGGCATCATCCGCGGCGGGCTGGGCTTCGACGAGTGCGACGTGGCCGTGATCACGAACATCGGTCCGGACCACCTGGGCCAGGACGGGTTGGAGACATTGGAGGACCTCGTCTGGGTGAAGAGCCTGCTGGCGGACGTCACGCGCCGCGACGGCTGGCTCGTCCTGAACGCGGACGACCCGAACGTGGCGTCGATCGCCGGCGGCCGCAACCGGCGCGTCGCGTGGTTCACGATGGGCGACGGGCACGGCCTGCCGCGCCGGCCGGGCGACGCCGTGGCGTGCGTGCGCGAAGGCTGGCTCTGCGTCGAGGGCGCGGGCCGCGGCCAGGCGATCCTGCCCGTGGCCGACGTCGCGCTCGCCCGCGGGGGCGCGCTGCCGTACCAGGTCGCGAATGCGCTCGCAGCGGCCGCGGCGGCGTGGGCGCTCGGCGTGCCCGCGGCGACGATCGCGGAGGCGCTGCGCAGCTTCGCGGACGAGGCCAATCCCGGCCGCTTCACGGTCCGCCGCGTCGGCGGGGTCACGGTGGTCGTCGACTACGGCCACAACGCGCCCGCGTGGGAGGCGACCCTCACCGCCGCCCGGCGCCTGACGCGTGGCCAGCTCTGGGGCGTGATCGGCGTGCCGGGCGACCGGCGCGACGATCTCGTGGCGGCGAGCGGCCGTGTGGCCGGCCGCCTGTGCGACCGCGTCGTCATCAAGGAGGACCGCGACCGTCGAGGGCGGCCCGGCGGAGAGGTGGCGCGGCTCCTGCGCGACGGAGCGGCGGCTGCCGGGCTGCGGGACGACTGCATCGAGGTCGTGGCGGACGAGATCGAGGCGCTGCGCTCGGCGTTGCAACGGGCTGCGGAAGGTGACACGATCGTGGTGTTCTACGAGGAGCTGGAGCCCGTCCTGGCTCTGCTGGACGCTGCGACCGAGCACGGCGTGCACCGCCCGCCGCTGGCCGTGCGGTGAAGAACGCCGCCGGCCGCCGGGGGCTGCCCGCGCCTCCGCCGCCAGGATTCGCGCCGGCTCCGGCGAAACAACGGTCGGAGCGAAGCCATTGATGGATGCGACGCCGTCCGAAAGCCGGCCGCGGCCCCTTTCCGTGTGCGCGCCGGCCAAGTTGAACCTCGCCCTGGCCGTCGGTCCCCGCCGGGACGACGGATTTCACCCGCTGGCCACCCTCTTCCAGACCATCTCGCTCTATGACCGGCTGACCATCGAACCGGCGACGGCGTTCGAGCTGCGCGTGACCGGCCCCGAGGCGGCAGGCGTTCCAGAGGGCGAGGAGAACCTTGTCTGGAAAGCGACGCGCCTCTTTCAGGAGCGCTTCGGCTGGCCCGGCCTGCCCGAGCCGCGCGTCACGCTGGAGAAACGCATCCCGGCGGGCGCCGGGCTGGCCGGCGGCTCCAGCGACGCGGCCGCGATGCTGCGGGCGCTCGCGCACTGGCGGGGCGGCGTGGCGCCCGCGGCGCTGGCGGAGGTGGCCGCGCGCGTCGGCTCCGACGTGCCCTTCCTGCTGGCCGGAGGCACCGCGCTGGCCTACGGCCGCGGCGAGCGCCTCGAGAACCTGCCGCCGCTGCCAGAGATGCCCGTCGTGGTGGCCAAACCCCGCGCCGCGCTGTCCACGCAGGACGTCTACCGCGCCTTCGACGCGCTGCGACCCGACGCCGCGGAGCCGGGCGCGAACCCGGCGTGGCGCGAGGTGGAGGCCGCGGCGCGCGCGGGCAGGCTGGATCGTCTCTGGGATGCGTGCTTCAACGACCTGGAAGCGCCGGCCGTGCGCCTGTGCCCGGACATCCGGCCGCTTCTTGAGGCGGTGGCCGGCGCGCCGGCGGCCGTCGCGAGCGGCATGACGGGGAGCGGCACGGCCGTCTGGTCCATCCTGCGCGACGACGCGGACGCGCAGGCGCTGGCCGCGGCGCTGCGCGCCCGCGGCTACTGGGCGTGGAGCGGGCGCCTGCGCGCGCACGCCGGCCACGTTCGGGAGGTCGACGGCGCGCGCGAGGCCGCCGCGGGCCAACTTCCGCGCCATACGGGGGTATGCGAATGATCGGAGCCGTCATCCTGGCCGGCCGGGCCAACCACGGGAAGCTGAGCTCGGTCAGCGACGCCGAGTGGGAGGCCTGGATCCCCGTCGCCGGGCGGCCGATGGTCGCGTACGTGCTGGACGCCCTGTGGGGGGTGCCGGACGTGGGCGAGGTCGTCGTCGTGGGACCGGAGCCTCCGGGGGGCGGGGCGGACCCCCGCACGCGCTTCATCGAGCCGGGCGACTCGCTCGTCGCCAACCTGCGGCGCGGCGTGGAGGCGCTCTCGGAAGGCGAGGAACTGCTCATCGCCACGGGCGACGTCCCGCTTCTCACGCCGGAGGACATCGCGGCGTTCGTGGAGGGGGCCCGCGCGGCGGGTGCGGACATCGTCTACCCGATCGTCACGAAGGAGTCCTGCGAGGCGGCGTACCCCGGCGTGACGCGCACCTACGTGCGCGTGGGCGGGCGGCGCTACACGGGCGGCAACGTCTTTTACCTGAAACGGGCGGCGCTGGCGCGCGTCTGGCCGTTTCTGGACCGCGTCTACGCCGCCCGCAAGCGGCCCCTGACCCTCCTGCCGCTGTTCGGCGCGCGGATCGCGCTGGGGGCGCTGCTGGGCGGGCGCGTGAGCATCGCCGCGATCGAGCGGCGCGTGGAGCGGATCGCGGGATTGCGCGGACGGGCCCTCGTCATGGAACGGGCCGCCATCGCCGTGGACGTGGACAAGCCCGAGGATCTGGCCCTGGCCGAGCGCGTGCTCGCGTCCAGCGGCGGCCGCCCGCTGTAGGCCGCGTCTGAACGCCTATAATGGTTGCGTTCGCTTTCATCCTCGCGCGGAGGAGGCGTCCTCGTTGAAACGCGCCGACCGCCTGGCGGCGATCGTGCAACGTCTCCTGGAACGGCCCGGCCAGCTCCACTCGCTCACGCAGATGAGCGAAGACCTGGGCGTCGCGAAGTCGACGATCAGCGAAGACCTCGCCCGCATCCGCCAGGCGTTCGCCGAGGGCGGTCTGGGCCGGGTGGAGACGTTCGCCGGCGTCAACGGGGGCGTTCGCTACCTGCCCTTGCGCGACCCGGCCACCATCCGCGCTTGGGCTGAGGAACTGCGCGACATCCTTCAGCAACCCGACCGCATCCTGCCGGGCGGGCTCATCTACCTCATCGACGTCCTGTTCAATCCGCTCTGGGCCCAGCGCGTGGGCGAGACGTTCGCCTCGTGGTTCCACGGTAACGGCGTGGAGTACGTGCTCACCGTGGAGACGCGGGGCGTGCCGCTGGCGCTCTTCACGGCGTGGGCGCTCGGCTGCCCGATGCTCCTCGCGCGGCGCAACAGCCGCGCCACCGAGGGTTCGTCGGTGAGCATCCACTACGCCAGCACGGGCTCCGACCGCATTCAGACGATGAGCCTCGCACGCCGCGCCCTGCCGCCCGGGAGCCGCGTCCTCGTCGTCGACGACTTCATGCGCGGCGGCGGCTCCGTGCGGGCCATGTGCAATCTGCTGGAAGAGTTCGACGCCGAAGTGGCGGGCGTCGGCGTCATGATCGCGACGTCGGTGCCGGAGGAGAAGCAAGTGCCGGCGTATGAGACCATGTTCGTGCTCGAAGACGTCTCGGAGGCGCATGGCGCGCGCCTGCGCCTGGGCGACCGTTTCCAGGAGGGGTAGCCGTGTCGGTCACGTTGAACGACGTCCGTGAGGCGGCGGAGCGGATTCGCGGGGTGGCCGTGCGCACGCCCATGCTGCACGTCCAGTCGCTGGACCAGGTGGCGGGGCGGCGCCTGTTTCTCAAGATGGAGAACATGCAGCGCACCGGTTCGTTCAAGATCCGGGGCGCCTTCAACAAGATCTCGCGCCTGTCGGACGAGGAGCGGGCGCGCGGCGTCGTCGCCGCGTCGGCCGGCAACCACGCGCAGGGGGTGGCGCTCGCGGCCGCGCGCGTGGGCACTCGCGCCGTCATCGTGATGCCGCAGGGAGCGGCGCTGCCGAAGGTGATGGCGACGCGCGGTTACGGCGCGGAGGTGGTGCTGCACGGCGACACGTACGACGCGGCCTACGCGCGCGCGCTGGAGATCCAGCGGGAGCGCGGCCTGGTCTACGTCCACGCGTTCAACGACCCGTGGATCGTCGCCGGCCAGGGCACCGTGGGGCTGGAGATCCTCGAGGACGTGCCCGACGCCGACGTGGTCGTCGTGCCGATCGGCGGCGGCGGGCTGATCTCCGGCATCGCGCTCGCGGTCAAGTCGCTGCGGCCGGAGACGCGCGTCATCGGCGTGCAGGCGGAGGGCGCCGCGGCCGTGTACCGGTCGCGCCGGGAGGGGCGGCCGGTCGTGCTGGACCGCGTGCGGACAGTGGCCGACGGCCTGGCGATCAAAAAGCCGGAGGAACTCACGCTGGGGCTCATCGACCGGTACGTGGACGACATCGTGCTCGTGTCGGAGGACGCGATCGCGCGGGCGATCATGCTGCTCGCCGAGCGGGCCAAGGCGGTCGTCGAGGGGGCCGGGGCCGTCGCGCTGGCGGCGGTGCTGAGCGGCCAGGTGCCGGCGGCGGAACGCACGGTGCTCGTCGTCAGCGGCGGCAACATCGACCTCATCCAGCTGGCGCGGGTCATCGACCACGGCCTCGCGCAGGACGGCCGCTACCTGCGGGTGGTGACGACGCTCGTGGACCGGCCCGGGGCGCTGCGCGACTTCCTCAACGTCGTCGCCGAGGCCGGCGCGAACGTGATCGAGGTCGAGCACTGCCGGCTTCGCCAGGGCATCGCGCTGGGGGAGACGGACATCGAGATCACGCTGGAGACGCGCAACGCGGAGCACGCGGCGGAGACGCTGCGACAGCTGCGCGCGGCCGGTTACGCCGTGTCCGTGACGCCGGGAAGCGAAGGGTGACGCGAGCGGCGTCTCAACCTCGCGGATCAAAGACAGGAAGAAAAGCTTCGCCGACTGGTAGGATCTGGAAATGCCACGTCGAATTCCCCCGTCACCGGTCACCGGACATCACGGCGGGACCATGGCCCGCCGAAGGGGGAATCCGATGGAGATCACGGAGGTCCGCTTTCGACGGTCGCTGCGGGACAACAAGGTCCTCGCCAGCGCGTCCGTCGTCTTCGATCGCAGTTTCGTCGTCCACGAGTTGCGCGTCGTCGAGGGCGTGAACGGCCCGTTCGTGTCGATGCCCGCGAGGCGCACGGCCGGCGGGGAGTACCTCGACATGGCGCACCCGGTCACCGCCGAGTTCCGCGAGCATCTTCAGGACCGCGTCCTGTCCGCGTATCGGGAATGGGCGGCGCAGCGCGAGGGGTCGCGCGAGCCGTCGGAAAAGGCGGAGGCCGTCGCAGCCGCCGGCGGCGCGTGCTGAAGCCCGCCCCGGGGAGGCCGGCCGTCCGGCCTCCCCGGCGGGCCGCCATCGCGCGTGCAGGCGTCCCGTCACACGGCGCGGAGGAGCTGGACCACGCGCAGCCACGTCACGAGACCCGCGGCGCCGTGGGAGACGCCGATGGCGAGGGCCGCGCCCTGGATGCCGAGCTCCGGCATCCCCGTCAGCGTGTAGACCAGGACAAGGCGCAGCGCCGAGCCGACGAGGCCGATGACCATGCCGTCGGTGGTGCGGCCCAGGCCGTTGAGGATGCCGGATCCCGTGATGTGCAGGTACATGAACGGGGCCGCGAACGACAGCGTCACCAGCATCGGCGCGATGCCCGGCTCGCCGTAGAGCACGCGGCCGAACCACGCCGGCGCGAGGAGCATCATGGCCGACATGCCGGCGCCGATGACGACCGTCGCCCCGAGGGCGAGGGCGGACCGCAAGCGGAGGTCGTCGCGCCGCTTCAGCGTCGCCGCTTCCGCGATCTCCGGGATCAGCGTCGTGCTGAGCGGGTAGAGGGCGACCGTCGCCAAGTACACGACGGGCACGGCCATGCCTACGAGCTCGCCGAAGCGGGCCGTCGCCTCCTCCACGGTCAGGCCCGTGGCCACGAGGCGCGCGGGGATGAGGATCGCGTCGAGCGTGGCGTTCAGCGAGCCCACCACGTGGGACAGCGCCACCGGCCAGGAAAGCTTCACGAGGTGCGTCGCGATCGCGCGGCGACGCCGCGGCGGGCGGTCGTGGACGGCCATATCCCGGCGGCGCCGGCGCACGTACGCCCCCACGAGCACGAAGAGCCCGACCCACTCCCCGACCGCCGTGCAGGCGGCGGCCAGCGCGGCGAGCGCCGTGTCCTCGTCCGGCAGGTACCACGCGAGGAGCGCGTACACGCTCAGGACGCGCACGACCTGCTCGGCCACCTGTCCGGCGGCGATGGGGCTCATGTTCTCGAAGCCCTGGAAGTAGCCGCGGAGGATGCTGGAGAGGCCCGTGGCCACGAGCGCGGGGGCGAGCGCCCAGAGCGGGTACGAGATGCGCGGGTCGTGCAGGAGGTTCCTGGCGAGGAAGGGCGCGGCGATGACGAGAAGGACGGTCGCGGCCGCGATGAAGGGGACCACCAGCCACATCGCCACGCGCCGCACCCGTTCGGCTTCCCCATAGTCCCGCAGCGCCGCAGCGTCCGCCACCATCTTCGCCACGCCGGTGCCCAGCCCCAGGGTGGCCACCGTGAGAAAGAGCAGGAACACCGGGATCGCCCGCTGGATCAGGCCGAGGCCCTCGGCGCCCACGGCGCGCGCGAGGCCGACGCGATACGCCACGCCCAGCACACGGTTGATCACGCCCGCGGAGAAGAGGATGAGGGTGGCGCGGAACAGGCGAGAACGGAACCATCGCAAGGGTGTCATCGACCTCCGGGCTTGGCCGGGGTGCGCGGCCCATGGTGACGAGGCTTGTAGAGTGTATTGGCGAGGGTGTGCGGCCATGCTGGAGCGGAGGGCGCGCGGGGAAGAGGGCGCGGCCACGCTGCGGAGAGGTCCGGCGGGCGGGAGGCGCCGTGGGCGACGCACGGCCGCTTCAGGCGTGTAGTACAATTCCCGGGGGGATTCGATGGGACGGACTGTCGCCGTGGTTCTCGCCGCCGGCCAAGGGACGCGCATGCGGAGCGAGCTGGCCAAGGTCCTGCATCCGGTGGCGGGGCGGCCGATGATCCGGTACGTGCTGGACGCGGCGGGCGATTCCGGCGTCGACGCGATCGTCGTCGTGGTGGGCCGCGACGCGGAACGCGTGGAAGCCGCCTGCGACGTGGCGACGGCCGGACGGGCCGTGCCCATCGCGTTCGCCCGGCAAGCCGAGCAACTCGGCACGGGCCACGCCGTTCTGCAGGCGAGGCCCCTCGTGGGCGAGGCGGAGACGATCCTCGTCCTCTACGGCGACACGCCGCTGATCGAGCCGGCGCAGATCCGCGCGCTGCTCGACACGCACGCGCGCTCCGGCGCGGCGGCCACCCTTCTGACCGCGCACGTGGCGGATCCCACCGGCTACGGGCGCATCGTCCGGGCCGGCGACGGCGCCGTCCTCCGCATCGTCGAGGAGAAGGACGCGTCCGACGACGAGCGCCGCATCCGGGAGATCAACACGGGCATCGGCTGCTTCGCGTCGGGCCTGCTGTTTCAGGCCCTGGAGCGCGTCGAGCCCCGGAACGCGCAGGGCGAATACTACCTCACGGACGTCGTCGCCGTTCTCCGCAGCATGGGCCATGCCACGGCGGCGCTGGTCACGGAGGACGCGCAGGCCGCGCTCGGCGTGAACGACCGCGTGGCGCTGGCGCAGGCGGACGGCGTCATCCGGCGGCGGCGGCTGGAGCGGCTCATGCGGGAGGGCGTGACGGTCGTCGACCCGGCCAGCACGTTCGTGGACGCGGACGTCGAGATCGGACAGGACACCGTCATCCTGCCGTTCACGGTGCTGGAAGGGCGCACGCGCATCGGCCGCAACTGCCGCATCGGCCCGGGGAGCCACATCATCGACGGCGAGCTCGGCGATGGCGTCACGGTGATGCAATCCGTCGTGGAGCGGAGCCGCGTCGCGGAGGGCGTTCGCATCGGGCCGTTCGCGCACGTGCGCCCCGGATGCGAGATCGGGCCGCGGGCGGAGATCGGCAACTACGCGGAGGTCAAGAACTCGAAGCTCGGCGCGGGGGTCAAGGCGCACCACCACTCCTACATCGGCGACGCCCGGATCGGGGACAACGTGAACGTGGGCGCGGGCGTCGTCACCGTCAACTACGACGGCCGCCGCAAGCATGTGACCGTCGTCGAAGAGGGGGCGTTTCTCGGGTGCAACGTCAACCTGGTGGCGCCGGTCACCGTGGGGCAGGGCGCGTACGTCGCGGCCGGATCCACCGTCACGGACGCCGTGCCGCCGGGCGCGTTGGCCATCGCCCGCGAGCGCCAGGTGAACAAGGAAGGTTGGGTCCAGAGAGCGCGCAGCCGGCCGGCTGAGGACGGATCGGCCTGAGATCCGCCCGTGCCGCAACAGGGGGGCGCAAGGTTGGGAGAAGGTTTGCAGATTTTTTCGGGCACGGCGCATCCCGCCCTGTCCGAAGCCATCGCCCGCTACGTCGGGATTCAACTGGGCGCCATTGAGATCGGCCGCTTCAGCAACGGGGAGACGCGCGTCAGCGTGCTCGAAAGCGTGCGCGGCCAGAACGTGTTCGTCATCCAGCCGACGTGCCACCCCGCGAACGACACGCTGATGGAGCTGCTCATCGTCATCGACGCGCTCAAGCGCGCGTCCGCGCTGCGCGTCAACGCGGTGATCCCGTTCTACGGGTACAGCCGGCAGGACCGGAAGCTCGGCCCCCGGGAGCCGATCACGGCGAAGCTCGTGGCGAACCTCCTGACGGTGGCGGGCGCCGATCGCGTGGTCACCGTGGACCTGCACGCCGGCCAGATCCAGGGGTTCTTCGACGTGCCCGTCGACCACCTCACGGCGGTGCCGATCATCGCGGAGTACATCCGCTCCCTCGGGCTTGAGCGCGCCACCATCGTCTCCCCCGACTCCGGGGGCGTCGCGCGCGCGCGGGAGCTCTCCAACCGGCTGGGCGTGGGCCTGGCGATCATCGACAAGCGCCGCTCGGGCCCCAACCAGATCGAGGAGATGAACGTCATCGGCGACGTCCAGGACCGCGATGTCGTCATCATCGACGACATGATCGACACGGCGGGCACCATCTGCATGGGGGCGGTCATGCTGAAGGAGCGGGGCGCGCGCCGCGTCTACGCGGCGTGCACGCACCCGGTCCTGTCGGGGGCGGCCGTGGAGCGGCTGGCGGAGGCGCCGTTCGAGGAGATCATCGTCTCGGACACGATTCCGCTTCCGCCGGGCGCCCAGAAGTTGCGGAACCTGCGCGTGCTGTCCGTCGCCCCCCTGATCGGCGAGGCCATCCTGCGCATCCACGAGCACCACTCGGTCAGCAAGCTGTTCAACTGACCCGACGCGGATCGGGTTTGGGCGCCGGATCGGCGCCGTCCGCACTTCGACATCGAAAAGGAGGAGATCGTCGTGGCGGAGCTGACGTTGCCCATTGAACCGCGCACGCCTGGTCACCCCAACCGCGACCGGCGCGAGGGGTACGTCCCGGCCGTCGTGTACGCACACGGGCAGCCGGCCGAGTCCATCCGCGTGCCGGAGAAGCGGTTGCGCGAAGTCTTCGGCACCGGCGGCGAGCACCACGTGATCCGCCTCGTGCCGGAGGGCGGGCCGGCGCGCACGGCCATCGTCAAGGAAGTGCAGCGCGACCCGGTTCAGGGGAAGGTGCTCCATGTCGACTTCCAGGCCGTGTCGCTCACGGAGAAGATTCGGGCGCAGGTTCCCGTGGTGATCGTCGGCGAGGAGCAGATCGAGAAGGCCGGCTGGATCGTGCAGCACCAGCTGCACGCGTTTGAGGTGGAGTGCCTGCCGGCCGACCTTCCGGAGGCCATCCAGGTCGACGTGTCCGGCCATCATCCGGGCGAGGCCGTGCACGTCAAGGACGTGGCGGTGCCCGCAGGCGTCACCGTCCTCGAGGACGAGGACGCGGTCGTCGTCGCCGTCGTGGCGCCGCGGGCTGCCGAGCTGCCCGAGGAGGGCGAGGAAGCCCCGGCCGAAGGCGAAGCCGAGGCCGGCGCCGGCGAGCCTCGCGAACAGGACTAGCGCCGGCGCATGTGGCTTCTCGCGGGATTGGGCAACCCGGGCCCGGAGTACGCATCGACCCGGCACAACGCCGGGTTCTGGGTGCTGGATCGCATAGCCGCCGCGTGGTCGGCCGCGCTGCGCACCGACCGCAGGGCGCAGGCCGAGACGGCCAAGGCCACCTTCGGCGGCGAGTCGCTTTTGCTGTGCAAGCCGCTGACATACATGAATGAGAGCGGGCGCGCCGTCGCGCACCTCGCCGGGTACCACGGCATCCCGGTGGAGCGGATTCTCGTCGTCCACGACGACCTGGATCTGCCCTGCGGCGCGGTGCGGCTGAAGCGCGGCGGCGGCACGGGCGGCCATCACGGCCTCGATTCCATCGCCGCGCGCCTCGGGCCGGGGTTCGGGCGCGTGCGCATCGGCATCGGGCGCCCGGACGCCGAGGGCCCCGAGGCCGTGGTGCGCTGGGTGCTGGGCGCGCCGCGCCCGTCCGAGCGCGCGGACCTGGACCAGGCCGTGGCGCGCGCCGTCGAGGCGATCGAGGCGGTCTTGACGCAAGGCTGGGAGGCGGCCATGAATGTCTACAACCGGCGGTGAGAACGGAGCGCGCACGGGGTGCGGCGGGCGCTCCGGGAGCGGATCGTGACGGCGTCCCTGTGGTCGCTGTGGGCAGAGTGGCCTGACTTCCGCGCGGTGGTCGACGCGCTCCGCAAGGGGCAGCGCGAGCTGGCCGCGTACGGCCTCACGCGCCCTGCCGCGGCCATGGCGCTCGCGGCGCTCTGGCACGAGAACCGCCGGCCGCAGGTCGTGATCGCGCCGGACTGGGAAGCGGCGCGGGCGCTGTCGGAAGACCTGGCCGCGTGGCTCGGCGAGGACGCCGTCGCGCTCTTCCCGCCCGCGGAGTTCGTGCCGTACGGGGTGGCCGCGCAGAGCCGGGAGCTGGCGGCGCGTCGCCTGGAGGCGCTCCACCGCCTGGCCCACGGCGAGGCGAGCGTCGCGGTGGCGCCCGTCGCCGCGGCGCTGCGCCGGCTGATGCCGGCCGGCCCATGGCGCGAAGCGACCCTGACGGTGCGCCCAGGTGACCGGCTGGAGATCGACGGCCTCGCCCGGCGCCTGGTCGACCTCGGCTACGACCCGGCGGAGACGGTCGACGCGCCGGGGCTCTTCGCGCGACGGGGCGGCCTCGTCGACGTCTATCCCCTGTTCGGCGGGGGGCCCTACCGCATCGACTTCTTTGACGACGAGGTCGACAGCGTCCGCGTCTTCGATCCGGCGACGCAGAAGTCCACCGAGGCGTGCGACACCGCCGTCATCCCGCCGGCGCGGGAGGTCGTTGCGTCCGCGGAGCGGCGCGCCCGGGCGCGCGCGGCCGTCGAGCGGGACGCCGCGCGGGCCGCCGAGCAGCTCGAGGGCGGCCCGCAGGGCGAAGCCGGCCGGCGTCTCCTCGAGTACGCGAGCGAGCAGGCCGAGCGGCTTGAGTCCGAGGGCGGCGGGGCCGCGTGGGAGGCGTTCCTGCCCTATCTCTACGACGAGTCGGGCTGGCTCGGCGACTACGCGGGCCCCGGGGCGCTGTTCGTGCTCTATGAGCCGCTGCGCGTGGCCGAGCGGGCCGCCGAGATCGAACAGGAGCGGCGGGAGCGCTATGCGTCGCTGCTCGCGGACGGGCGCGTGCTCGCCCGGCAGCTGGAGATCCTCCCCTCGTGGGACGAACTGGCGGCGCGCGTGCGCGCCGGCACGACGCTGCTCGTCTCGCTGTTCCCGCGCAATCCGGCCGGGTTCCAGCCCTCGGGGGCCTGGTCCCTGGCCGCGCATGAGATCCCGCCCTTCCGCGGCCAGACGGCCCTCCTGCACGACGAGATCAAGCGCTGGCGGGAAAGCCGCTACGCCACGCTCGTCTGCGTGCAGGACGCCGACCGCGCGCGGAGGCTCGCCCAGGAACTGGAGGAGGCGGGCGTGCCCTGCACGCCGTTCGCGGAGCCGCCCGCCGAGTGGACGGCGCCCCCGCCCGGCTCCGTGTGGATCGTGCCGGCGCCGCTGGCGCACGGCGCCACGATCTCCGGCCTGCGCGTCGTCGTCGTCGGCGACGCCGACATCGCCGGCCCGCGCCCGTCCGGCCAGCGCCGCCGCGCGAGGGCGCAGGGCCAGCCGGCCGGCATCAAGATCACGAGCCTCGAGGACCTCGAAGTCGGCGACTACGTCGTGCACGTGCACCACGGCATCGGCCAGTACCTCGGCACGCGGACGATGACGGTGCAGGGCGTGCAGCGCGACTACCTCATGCTGCGCTACGAGGGCCAGGACCGCCTGTACGTCCCCACCGACCAGATCGACCTCGTCCAGAAGTACGTCGGCGGCGGCGAGAGCCGGCCCAAGCTCTACAAGCTCGGCGGCAACGAGTGGCAGCGCGTGCGCCAGCGCGTGAAGGAAAGCGTGCAGCAGATGGCGCGGGAGCTCGTGGAACTCTACGCCGCCCGGCAGGCGCTGGAGGGCCACGCGTTCTCCCCGGACACGCCCTGGCAGCGCGAGTTCGAGGCGGCCTTCCCGTATGAGGAGACGCCGGACCAGCTGCAGGCCATCGCGGAGGTCAAGGCGGACATGGAGCGGCCGCGCCCCATGGACCGGCTGCTGTGCGGCGACGTCGGCTACGGGAAGACGGAGGTGGCCGTGCGCGCCGCCTTCAAGGCGGTCATGGACGGCAAGCAGGTGGCCGTGCTCGTCCCGACGACGATCCTCGCCGAGCAGCACTACCTGACCTTCAAGGAGCGCTTCGCCGGCTTCCCCGTGCGCGTCGACATGCTCAGCCGCTTCCGCAGCCGCGCGGAGCAGGAGAAGACGATCACGCAACTGCGCACCGGGGAGGTCGACATCGTCATCGGCACGCACCGGCTGGTGCAGGAGGACGTGGCCTTCAAGGATCTGGGACTGCTCATCATCGACGAGGAGCAGCGCTTCGGCGTGGCGCACAAGGAGCGCCTCAAGCAGCTGCGGCGCACCGTCGACGTGCTCACGCTGACGGCCACCCCCATCCCGCGCACGCTGCACATGGCCATGGCCGGCCTGCGGGACATGAGCGTCATCGAGACGCCGCCGAAGAACCGGTACCCGGTGGAGACGTACGTGGTGGAGTACAGCGACGCCATCGTCCGCGAGGCGATCCAGCGGGAGCTCGCCCGCGGCGGGCAGGTGTTCTACCTGCACAACCACGTCAAGAGCATCCACCGCGCGTACGCGCGCCTGAAGGAGCTCGTGCCGGAGGCCGACATCGTCGTCGCCCACGGCCAGATGGAGGAGCGGGAGCTCGAGCGGGTGATGGTCGAATTCCTGCACGGCCAGCACGACGTGCTTCTCTGCACGACGATCATCGAGTCCGGCCTCGACATCCCGAACGTGAACACGCTCGTGGTCGAGGACGCCGACCGCCTGGGCCTGGCTCAGCTGTACCAGATCCGCGGTCGCGTGGGTCGCTCGGACCGGCTCGCCTTCGCGTACTTCACCTTCCGGCCGAACAAGATCCTCAGCGAGGCGGCGGAGAAGCGCCTGCAGGCGCTCAAGGATTTCACGGAGCTGGGCTCGGGCCTGCGCATCGCCCTGCGCGACCTGGAAATCCGCGGCGCCGGCAACATCCTGGGGCCGGAACAACACGGCTTCATGGCCCAGGTGGGCCTCGAGATGTACACGGAGCTTCTCGAGGAGGCCGTGCGCGAGCTGCGCGGGGAGCGGCGCGTGCCGGAGACGCGCGCCTCGATCGAGCTGCGCGTGGACGCCTACCTGCCGGACGATTACATCGCCGGCTCGCGCCACAAGCTGGAGTTCTACAAGAAGATCAACGCGATCGGCTCGCTCGAGGAGGCGGACGAGGTCGAGCAGGAGCTCGTCGACCGCTTCGGCGAGCCGCCTGCGCCGGTGCGCAACCTCCTCGCCATGGCGCGGCTGCGCGTGCGCTGCGGCGACCTCGGCATCCTCGCCGTCTCGCAGGACGGGTCCCGCGTGCGCTTCGGCTTCGCCGGCTACATGCAGCCGTTCATGGACGAGGTCCAGACGCTTCAGTCGCGGTTCCGCCGGCGGCTGCTCGTCGACCGCTCGACGAAGCCGGCCGTGACGCTTCTCCTGGAGAATCCCGCCGACCCCTTCGCGGAAATCGACGAGCTCGTCGCCGCCGTCAACGAGTTGCCGATGATCCAGCGCTGGCGCTCTTCGGCAGAACTGCCTGTCTGAATAACGCCTTCCCAGGCGCGCGTATACTACGCCCACAACCGGCCCGCGCAATAGGAGGTTCACGTCTCGTGAAAGCCACCGGAATCGTACGCCGCATCGATGACCTGGGCCGCATCGTCATCCCGAAGGAAATCCGGCGCACGCTGCGCATCCGCGAAGGCGATCCGCTTGAGATCTTCGTCGACCGCGACGGCGAGGTGATCCTGAAGAAGTACTCGCCGATCGGCGAGCTCGGCGACTTCGCGAAGGAGTACGCGGACTCCCTCCATGAGACGACGGGCCACATCGTCCTGATCACCGACCGCGACGCGGTCATCGCCGTGGCCGGCGCGCCCAAGAAGGAGTTCCTGGACAAGCGTGTCGGCAGCCTGATCGAACGCAGCATGAACGAACGACGACCGGTGGCGCACGCGGGCACGGGGCAGCCTCCGGCCGGCGGCATGATCGGCGACGAGGACCAGACGCACTTCAAGTCGTTCGTCATCGTGCCGATCGTCGCGCACGGCGACCCGATCGGTTCCGTGATCCTGGCCAATCGCGACGAGCCCACCGTGGGCGAGGTGGAGCGCAAGCTCGCCGAGACGGCCGCCGGGTTCCTCGCCAAGCAGATGGAAGAGTGAACGCGCACGTCCAGTCCATCCCAGGCGAGCTCCGTTGAGGGCCTGATCCGCCGCATGCCATAATGGCCTCGTTCCCGGAGGTGGCCATGCGGCAGGAGTCGTTCGTCGTCGGGGCGTTCGTGCTGATGCTGAGCAGCCTCATCAGCCGCGTCCTTGGCGCCACGTACCGCATCATCGTCCCCCTGCTCATGGGCGGCGGCCACCAGGGCGCCGTCGGCATGGGCCTGTACGGCATGGCCGCGCCGATCTACGGCGTCCTGCTCAGCGTATCCGCCACCGGGCTGCCGGTGGCCGTCGCGCGCATGGTCGCGGCGCGCGTCTCCGTGGGGGAGGCGCGTGCGGCGCAGCGTGTCTTCCGCGCGGCCTTCGGGCTCGTCGCCGCCGTGGGGGGCCTCTTCGCGCTGGCGCTGTTCGCCGGCGCCCCGTGGTACGCGCGGCACGTCGCGCGGGACGAGCGGGCCGCCCTGGCCGTGGCCGCCGTGGCGCCGGCCGTGCTGTTCGTGTCCCTCGGCGCCGTCTACCGCGGGTTTCTCCAGGGCCTGCGCCAGATGACGCCCTACGCCGTCAGCCAGGTGGTCGAGCAGCTGGCGCGCGTCACGGCCATCCTGGTCCTCGTGGTGCTGCTCATGCCGGCCGGAGTGGAATGGGCGGCGGCCGGCGCGTCGTTCGGCGCGACGGTCGGCGGCGTCGGCGCGCTCGCCTATCTCGTCTGGCAGTACCGGCGCGTCTCGCGCGAACTGCGCGGCGGGACGGCCCCGGCCGGGACCGCGGCTGCGACGGCCCGGCATTCCGGTGCGGAAGCGTCGCAAGCCACGGCGTCGGCCGACCTGCGCGAGCTTCTCTCCCTCGCGGTGCCGATCTCCCTGTCCTACATGGTGATGCCGCTCGTCACGTTCATCGACGCGCTGCTCGTCCCCTCGCGCCTACACGCGGCGGGGCTGGGCGGCGAGGCCACCGCCCTCTACGGCCTGCTCTCCGGCTTTGCCGCGCCGTTCATGATCATGCCGACGACGTTCACGGCCGCGCTCGCGTTGAACGTCGTCCCCGCCGTGAGCGAACTGCAGACCCGGCGGGACGCGGCGGGCATCCGCGCCCGTCTCGGTCTCGGCGCGCGCCTGGCGTTGATCGTCACGCTGCCTGCCGCCGCCGGGCTGGCGGCGCTGTCCACGCCGATCGAGACGGTGATCTTCCACGCGCCCGAGGCCGGGCCGCTGCTGTTCATCCTCTCGTTCGGGGCCGTGGCCATCGGTCTCCAGCAGGTGACGGCCGCCGCGCTCCAGGGTCTCGGCCGGCCGGCGGTGCCGATGGCGACGCTCTTCGTGGGCGCGGCCGTCAAGTTCGTCCTGACGTACGTGCTGGTCGGCGAGCCGCGGCTGAACGTCGCCGGCGCGGCCATCGCCACGGTGGCCGCGTTCGCGTGCGCGGCCGTGCTCAACGCGGCGTACCTCGCGCGGCTCGGATACGGCGTTCCATGGTGGCGGGCGGGCGCGGCGCCGGCGTTCTCGGCGGCGGCCATGGGCGCGGCCGTGGCGGTCGCGTTCGACGGCGTGGACGCGTTGGCGCGGCGGCTCGTCGGAGACACTGTAGGCGGCCCTGTAGCGATCGGCGTGGCGGTGGCGGCGGGCGTCGCGCTGTACGGCATCCTGGCGGCGAGGACGGGCGCCGTGCGTCCGGAGGACGTGCAGTCGCTGCCCCGCGTCGGGGGACTGCTGGTGCGGGTGGGCCGGGCGCTGCGGCTGTGGCCACGCCCGGCCGGTCTCTAGGGAGGGGACGTCGTGGAAGAGGCGCCGATGGAGCGCGTCGTGTCGATCATGCGGACGCTGCGCGGCCCCGGCGGCTGTCCCTGGGACCGCCAGCAGACGCACCGGAGCCTGCGGCGCTACGTCGTCGAGGAGGCCTACGAGGTCGTCGACGCCATCGACAGCGGCGATCCGGAAAAGCTGAAGGAGGAGCTGGGCGATCTCCTCCTGCAGGTCGTCTTCCACAGCATCATCGCGGAGGAGGCCGGCCGCTTCAACTGGCGCGACGTCGCCGGGGCGCTCGCCGACAAGCTGGTCCGCCGCCATCCGCACGTGTTCGGGGACAAGCCGGCCGCGACGGCCGACGACGTCGTCTCCATCTGGCAGGAGGTCAAGGCCGCGGAGCGAGCGGACGAGGGCGTGGACGCGGGACGTTCGCGCAGCCGGCTGGCGGACGTGGGCAAGGGCCAGCCGGCGCTGCTCGCCGCCCTGAGCCTCTCCCGCGCGGCGGCCGCCCTCGGCTTCGACTGGCCTGACGCCGGCGCCGTGCTTGAGAAGGTGCGGGAGGAACTGTCGGAGCTGCAGGCCGCGCGCGACGAGAGCCCGGAGAGGGTCGAGGAAGAGTTCGGCGACCTCCTCTTTGCGCTCGTGAACTATGCGCGCTGGGTGGGGATCGACCCGGAAATCGCGCTGCACCGCGCGAATGTCAAATTTCGCGAGAGGTTCGCGCGCATGGAAGCGGCCGCCGAGCAGTCCGGCCAACCCTTGGAAGGGCGCTCCGCGGAGGAGCTCGACGCCCTTTGGGAGGACGCCAAACGCGCGATCGACGCATGGAAAGCGTCAAATCGTGGGGAATATGCAGGAGAAAGCGCGGAGGGCGCGAACTTCCCGCTTCGGACAAGCCGCCTGCGGCAGAAAGGGAAAGGAGAAAGTCAGGCGTGAACAAGAACGATCTCATCGCCAGCGTGGCCGACAAGACCGGCCTGACCAAGAAGGACTCCGAAAAGGCGGTCAACGCCGTCGTCGAAACGATCCAGGAAGCGCTCGGCCGCGGCGACAAGGTCTCCCTCGTCGGCTTCGGCACGTTTGAGGTCCGTCAGCGCAAGCCCCGCACGGGCCGCAACCCGCAGACCGGCCAGACGATCACCATCCCCGCGTCCAAGGTTCCGGCGTTCAAGGCCGGCAAGGCGCTGAAGGATTCTCTGGCGAAGTAGCCCGCTGGCTGGCGCGCAGGCGAACTCGCGCTCAAGGCGGAAACCAGGACGGGCTCCCTTGGGAGCCCGTTTTGTCTTGGGGGTCACCATGCGACTCGACAAGTTCTTGAAGGTCAGCCGCCTCATCAAGCGGCGCACCGTCGCGACCGACATGTGCTGGGCGGGACGCGTCCGGAAGAACGGGGCCGTCGCGCGGCCGAGCGCCGAGGTCCAGCCCGGCGACGAGGTCGAGATCGACTACGGCACCCGCGTCCTCACCGTGCGCGTCAAAGTCCTGCAGGACTCCATGCCCGCGCAGCTCGCGCACATCATGTACGAGGTCGTCCGCGAGGTCAAACGCCCTGACCCGGACCTGGGCTGACATACCGCCGGGGACTGGCGCCATATCCTGCGCTAGAGGAGGGCGCGGGTATGGACGGGAAGGATGGCGGCCGGCTGCAGCCGGGAAAGCCGCATGAAGTCACGGTCGTGAACCGCGAGACGGCGCACGTCACCGGCGTCCTGCACGTCGACAGCTTCGACGATCACGCCATCGTGCTCGACACCGACCTTGGCACGCTGACGATGACCGGCCAGGACCTGCAGATCAAGCAGCTCGACCTCGAAGAGGGCCGCTTCTCCGTGGAGGGGCTGATCCACAGCGTCGAGTGGAGCGTGGGCCGCGGCAAGCAGAAGGAGCGCGCCAAGGGCTTCCTTGCCCGCATGATCAAGTAGGCCATGGTCCCCGTCGAGATCCAGCTCTACGCCTTTCTCGTCACGGTGCTGACGGGGATCGCGCTCGCGCTTGCCTTCGACGTGAGCCGCGTCGTGCGCGGAGTCTTCCGCCTGCGCGGCCGGGCGGCGCAGCTGGCCGACGCGGGCCTCTGGCTGGCGGGCGCCCTGCTGGCCGCGACCGGCCTCTTCCTCGCGAACTGGGGCGAGATCCGCTACTACGTCGTCGTCGGGCTGGCGCTGGGCGCCGCCCTTTATTTCACCCTCGCCAGCGCGACGGTCGCGTGGACGGTCGAGCGCATTCTGCTCCGGCTGAGGGCCCTGGCCCGGTGGCTCCGCGGTTGGGCGCGGCGGCTTGCGGGCCTGGGGCGACGGGCGTGGCGCGGGCTCGGGCGCGCTGCGCGCGCGGCGCGGCGCTTCGCAGGCGTTCTGGCCTCCGCCGGCCGGCGGGGGTTCCGGGCCGTGCTCTGGCCGGTCCGCGTCCTGGCTGGCCTCCTGCGCCGCGTGGCCGGCCGGGGGCGCCGGCCGCCACCGGCGTGACGGGGCCAAGGGCGGAAGCAGGATTCGGGGCGCAAGCCGCGAACGGAATGTACCCAATCTGTATTCACAGCGTATGAACCTTGTCCACAAGTTGTGGACAAGTATGGGGATAACGGGGAGGCCGTTCCAGTGAACATCGAGATCCGCGGCGCGGAACGGCTGAGCTTCCGGGAACGGCAGGTCGTCGTCCTGAAGGAGACGGGACACAGCAATGAGGAGGTGGCACGCCGGTTGGGCATCGCGGTGGGAACGGTCGCCACGCTGTTCAACCGCGCGCGCGCCAAGGGGTACCAGGTCGTGATCGTCATCTCGGGCGACCCGCTCGGCGTGTACGGCGACGGAGACGCCCCGGAAGGCGTGGAGGCGTAGCATGAGGACGGGCAGCGCGCGCGTGTTGAGCTCAGCCCCCGAAGCCCTGGCGCCCGGCGCGCGGCCGCGCCGCGTCCGGCGCCGCTGGCACTGGCGCAGGACGCTCGTCGCGACCGTCGTCCTGTACGCCGTCTTCATGTTCGCGAGGCAGGAGTGGATGCTGCACCGCCTGCATCAGGAGGAGGCGCGGTACCAGGAGCAGCTGGCGGCGATCGAGGAGCGGAACGACCAGCTTCGCCAGGAGTTGCAAAGCCTGCAGTCGCTGCCCGCCATCGAGATGCAGGCGCGAGCCATGGGCCTGACGAAGCCGGGCGAAGTCGTCTACGAACCGGTGGAGTCGAAGCCGGGAGACTCGGAATCCGCGCCGCCGGCGGCGCCCGCGTCGCATTCGGGCGCTGGCGCTCCGGCCGGCGCGGGCCGCGCGGCGGACAGCGGGACCGCGTCTCACGCGAAGAGTGACGGCGGTCGCTAGACTCGCGCCGCTTGTTGAGGACTGTGAACCCGTGGAAAAACGTTCCATGTGAAACCGCTGTCTCGGAATCGCGCGATCGGCGCTCGCGCACGCCCGCGGAAAGACCTTCGCGTTTGACGGTGCGTCGTCTCGCCGCGTATAATCGTTTCGCGATTCCGTTACAGGGGGATATTGTGTCCATATGGCGTTCGCTGTGGGCGACATCGTCGAGGGCGTGGTGACGGGCATCACCAATTTCGGGGCGTTTGTGGAGTTGCCAGACGGCCCCACCGGACTGGTCCACATCTCCGAAGTGGCGGACGCCTACGTCGAGAATATCAACGATTACCTCAGCCGGGGCGACAAGGTCAAGGTCAAGATCCTCTCCATCGATCCGGCGGGCAAGAAGATCGGTCTCAGCATCCGGCAAGCGCAGCCCGGCGCCAGCGAGCGTCGCGGCGGAGGCGGCCGGCGCGGCGGGGGCAGCGGGCGTTACCGCGGGCCGGCCTCGTTCGAGGATAAGCTGGCGCGCTTCTTGAAGGACAGCGAGGACCGTCTCAGCGACCTGCGTCGACATTCGGACGACCGCCGCGGCGGCCGCGGCGCCCGTTCCTACTGATCATCAAGCCGTCGCCGGGCCGCTGCGACGGCTCGGACAAGCCGGGGTGGCGGAACGGCAGACGCGGGGGACTTAAAATCCTCTGCCGCAAGGCGTGCGGGTTCGAGTCCCGCCCCCGGCATGAATGCGAGAAAAGCCAAGCCCCGCAAGGATTTGCGGGGCTTCGTGTTTGCTCACGCAGCACGGAAACCTTCACCGGCGCGGCCGTCGTCCATTCTCCGGCCATCAAGCCAAGAGGCGATGGCCTGGCCCTAGTCCTCGGACGCCAGCCCCAGACCGAACTCGTTGCCATCCGGATCCTTGAACGACGCCCACCAGCCCCAGGGCATCCGTTCGGGCTTCGCCGTGAACTCGACGCCCTTGGCGCTCAGCTCCTCATAGGTCTTCTGCATGTCGTCACAGACGAGAATGACGTTCGTGAACGTGCCGATGCGGTTCTCCATCCCCGGCGGGGTGAAGAGGATCAGCCGGGTGTCGTCGCCGGGGAAACGGACCTCGATCCAGCGCGGCGAACCTGGCGCATCGCCCATCGGTTCATTGGAGACGACTTCGCAGCCCAGCACCTTCGTGTAAAACTCCAACGCGCGCTGCTGGTCCGACACGCAGATGCCGACCGACCGAACTTTTGTGATCATACGTTTCCTCCTACAAGTCCTCATTGTAGGCGAGGGGCCGGCCCTTGCACGCCTTGCACGGACGTGTCGGCGCACGCCTCCGCAACGCCGATGGCGGCAAGCGCCTCGCGGATGCGGATCATGGCGCTCTCAGCGCGCCTCTCAGTACGCCGCCGCCGCGTAGCGGCGCTCCAGGCGGCGGGAGTATGCGCGCAGGGCGAGGTTGGTGACGAAGTACACCGCCGCGATCACGGCGAACAGCTGCATGGCTGCCGCGGGCTGCTTGGCGAGGAGGATCGCCCCGCTGCCCGTGAGCTCGATGACGCCCAATCCCCAGGCGTACGACGTGTCCTTGATGATCGTGACGAACTCGCTCACGATGGGCGGGATCATCCGGCGGAGGGCCTGAGGTAGGACGATGTGCCACAGGATCTGCGGGGACGTCATGCCCTGCGAGAACGCCGCCTCCCACTGGCCCCTGTCCACGGAGACGAGCCCGCCGCGGACGATCTCCGCCATCACGGCGCTCGTGAAGAGGGTCATGCCGGCGATGGCGGCCCAGATCGGCGGCAGGCCGGACCAGAAGCGCATCGCCAACATGAGGAGCAGCATCGGGAGGTTGCGGATGGCCTCGATCCACCACAGCGCCGCCCGGCTGGCCGCGACCGCCGCGCGGTGGTCGGGGTGGATGTCGCCGCTGTAGCGGATGACGGCGAGGACGATGCCGCCCACGAAGCTGAGCGCGATCGTCGCGGCCGCGATCTCCAGCGTCACGCCGAAGCCCAGCGCCAGGAACGTCAGAGAACTAGGCTGGAACAGAACCTGAAGCGCGTGCAACGGTCGGTCGCACCTCCTCCGCGCGCCCGCGCGCGAGCATCCGCTCCAGCTTGCGGGCGAGGTGAGCGAGCGGCAGCGTCAGGCAGAGGTAGAGGACGGCCACCGTCACGTAGCCGGGCTGGTAGAGCAGCGTCTGCTGGGTCCAGCTGTCGGCCTGGTACATCAGGTCGTATCCGGGAATGAGCGCCAGGATCTGCGAGTTTTTCACCAGGTTGACGACCTGGTTCGTCAACGGCGGCAGCGCCACCCGGATGGCCTGCGGCAGGATGATGTGCCGCATGGTGGCCCAGTAGCCGAACCCCTGCGAGTAGGCGGCCTCGTATTGGCCCTTGGGAATCGCCTGCACTCCCGCGCGCACGATTTCCGCGATGTACGCGCCCGTGTAGACGCCGAGGGCGATCACGCCCACGGCCAGTACCGGCAGCGTGATCCCCGCGTGCGGCAGCCCGTAGTAGAGAAAGAACGTCTGAACCAGGAGCGGCGTGTTCTGGAACACCTCGACGTACACCCGGTTCAGCCAGCGCAGCGCGCGGAGCGGCACGAGCGCGAACAGGCCCATGAACACGCCCAGCACCAGGGAAAGGACAAGGGCCAGACCGGACGCCAGGATGGTCTGGCCCAAGCCCGCAGCGAACACTCTCCAGTCGCTGAAGAGCTGCTGCCATTGCCAGAGCTCGAACATCTAGGAGCTGCCGCCCCCTGTGAGGCCCCACTTCTCGTAGAGCTTCTGGAGCTCGCCCGACTGCTTCATTTCGTTGATGACGTCGGCGACGAGGTCGCGGAGATCGTCATTGCCCTTCTTCGTGGCGATGCCGTACGGCTCCTCGCTGTACTTGTCCGGCAGCAGCACCGTGTTGGGATCCTGCGCCTGGTATGTCTTCAGGATGGAGCCGTCCGTGGCCATGGCCTGAACGCGGCCGGCTTCGAGCGCGGTGAGGATCTCCGGGTACGTCTCGTACTCGGCCGTGTTCACCGTGATGCCGAGCTCCTGCGCCTTGTCCTTCAGGCGCTGGCCGGTGTCAGCGCCCTTCGACACGCCGATCGTCTTCCCATCCATGTCCTTGAGGCTCTGAATCCCGGAGTCCTTCATGACCAGGAGCTGAATGCCGTCGGAATAGTAGACGGGGCTGAAGTCGACGATCTTCTTCCGCTCCTCGGTGATCGTGAACGTGGCGGCCACCATGTCGATGTCGCCGCTGTCGAGGAGGCCGGTGCGCGTCTTGGCCGTCACCGGCGTGAACTCGACCTTGGACTCGTCGCCGAAGATCTTCTTGGCGACGGCCTTGGCGATGTCGATTTCCAGGCCCTCGAACTGGCCGGTGTCCGGGTTCTTGTAGCCGAAGCCGAGCACGTCGGCCTTCACGCCGACCTTGAGGTAGCCGCGCTCCTTGATCTTCGCGATGGCGCCGCCCCCGCCGCCGCCGCAGCCCGCGGTCAGCGAGAGCGCCAGGAGCACGCCGATGCCGGCCATGAGCCAGCGAGACCCGCGCTTCATGTGATCGCTCCCCCGTGGTGAAGGATTTTGCTCAGGAACGCCTTGGCCCGCTCCGTCTTCGGGCTGCCGAAGAACTCTTCCGGCGTCCCCTCTTCGACGATGCGGCCCTCGTCCATGAAGACGATGCGATCGGCCACTTTCCGGGCGAAGCCCATCTCGTGCGTGACCACGACCATGGTGATGCCCTCCTGTGCGACGTCCGTCATGACCTCGAGGACTTCGTTGATCATTTCCGGGTCCAGGGCGGACGTCGGCTCGTCGAACAGCATCACCTTCGGTTTCATGGCCAGAGCCCTGGCAATGGCGACACGCTGCTGCTGACCGCCGGATAGCTGGGCCGGATACGCATCGGCCTTGTGGGCGAGCCCCACGCGTTCCAGGTAGTGCAACGCCGTCTGCCGCGCTTCGTCCGTGGGAACCTTCTTGACGAGGCGCGGAGCCAGCGTCACATTTTCCAAGACCGTCTTGTGCGGGTAGAGGTTGAAGCTTTGGAACACCATGCCGATCTCCGCGCGGAGCGCGGAAAGCCGGGCGTGCGGCGATGTCACGTCCTGCCCGTCGACGATCACCTTCCCTGAGCTGACGCGCTCCAATCG
>JADGHN010000008.1 GCA_019683875.1 Clostridia bacterium | reverse complement strand
GAGCGGGTGGCCAAGCTCACATCGTGGATCGCCGCGATGAACGCCTACCCCCTGGACGTGCTGGAGCGGTACCAGCGCGAGAATCCTTTGGGCGGCGGCGCCGTCCAGGTGAAGGAGGAGCCCAAGCGTGCTCGCTTCCGCCTATTCGGTCGCTGACTACCCGATCGTCCGCCTGCGCAAGTTGCGCCGGCTGCCGCTTCCGGGAGAGGTGCTGGTCGACATCGGCGACCGCGTCCAGCCCGACCAGCCCGTGGCCCGGATCGCGCTGCGTCCCGGCATCCCGT
The DNA here is from genome assembly GCA_019683875.1 of Clostridia bacterium. Taxonomy (NCBI): domain Bacteria; kingdom Bacillati; phylum Bacillota; class Clostridia; species Clostridia bacterium. The sequence continues at coordinate 28,234 of JADGHN010000008.1, read as the reverse complement.
GGGTGATTCCGGTGGCTCGCCTCATCGGCATCCAGCCCGAGCAGCTGCCGCAGGCCATGCTCGTCAAGGTGGGCGATCGCGTCAAGACCAAGCAGGTCATCGCCCGGGGCCTCTCGACGGGGCTGTACGGGCAGAAGGAGTACGAGAGCCCCATCGACGGCGTCGTCGAGGACATCTCGGCGAAGTCCGGGCGCGTCGTCATCCGCGAGGAATTCGGCCGCGAGGAACCGCCCGTCAAGGTCGACGTCGCGTTCGAGATCGGCTGCCGCCCGCGCGAGGTCAAGCAGCACATGGCCGTCAAGGTCGGCCAGGAAGTGAAGAAGGGGGCGATGATCGCCAAGAAGGGCGAGGCGGCCGCCTTCTTCACGAAATGCTGCTACGCGCCCGTATCCGGCGTCATTTCCGAGATCAACGAGCAGACCGGCGTCGTCACCATCGCCCGTCCGTTCAAGGAAGTCGTCGTCCGGGCGTACATCGAGGGCACGGTCGTGGAGAAGATCGAGGGCCGCGGCGTCGTCGTGGAGGCGCCCGCGGTGCGCGTCACCGGCATCTTCGGCCTGGGCGGCGAGCGCCACGGCGTCCTGAGGGTGCTGACGGAGCGGCCGGACCAGCCGCTGACGCCGGATCTCATCGACGAATCGTGCAAGGGGCAGATCGTCGTGGCCGGCGCGCAGGCGACGGACGAGGCCCTCGCCAAGGCGTTGCAGGTCGGCTGCGCCGGGGTGATCGCCGGCACGGCCCACTACCTGAACCTCGTCCGGTCGATGGGCGTCAAGCTCGGCGTCGGCATCACGGGCCAGGAGGACGTCGACATGACGGTGATCCTCATGGAGGGCTTCGGCTCGCTGGCCATGCGGGAGCAGGCTTTCCGCGCGCTCAAGGCGCTCGAGGGGCGGCGCGCCTCCATCAACGGGGCCACGCAGGTCCGCGCCGGCGCCATCCGGCCGGAGGTCGTCGTGCCGTTTCTGGATCACACGGGTCCGGTGGGCGAGATGGCCGCCGCGGACGAGGACCTCGCGGTGGGCCAGCGGGTGCGCATCATCAACGAACCCTACTTCGGCGCCATCGGCACGGTTGTGGCCCTGCCGCGCGAGGACCGGCAGATCGAGACCGAGGCGCGCGTGCCCGTGGTGGAGGTGCAGACGGAGAGCGGCGTCGTCGTCGTGCCGCGCAAGAACGTGGAGCTGTTCTAGGCACCCGTCCTCGTGCCCGCGGTAACGTTTGCCGGCGCTGGGCATCGTACCGGCGGGAGGCGGGAGCATGAAGGATGAAGAAGTTCCGCAGGACGGGGACCGGATCGAGGAACGCATCGGACGCTGGCTCCGGGAACGCGAAATGGAGGTGCCGGCCATCCTCGCGGCGGAAACGATGAAACCCGTCGCCTGGATGCTGGCCCAGGGGGTGCACTTTTTCACCCCGCACCTCGACATCCTGTCCTACCTGCACGGCGCACTGAGAGAACGCAACGTCCAGGCGCTGGCCGGCTTCCTTGAAGACCCGCAGCGGCTGGAGGCGTTCATCCGGTCCATGGAAGACAGCGCGCGCCGCCGTGGCTCGGGAAGACTGCCGCGTCCGGACGGCGCGGATGGAGACGACAGGCCGCGTTGACTTGAAGGAGGAGGTCCTGCATGCCTGCGCCGCAGGGAATGCCGCGCATGCCGCGCGACCCGGACGAGCCGGAGGTCACGCCGGAACGCCGGGACGAGATCTTCGACTGGGCGCTGCAGAAGATCCAGCGGTGGGGCCTGTACACGCCCGCCATTCTGCTGGCGGAGAGCTTCAAGCCGATGAACTTCATCTTCGGCCAGATGGCCCACTTCGCCTCGCCGTTCATCGACATCCTGGGCGGAGGCAAGCTGGGCACTGAGATCGGCTATCTTCTTGAGGACGAGCGCAACATCGAACTCTTCATCCAGCGCGTGGAACAAGCCGCGCGCGCGGAGAACGAGCGGCTCGCGCGGGAGCGTCCGGCGCGGCGCCGCCGGTGGTGGCCGTTCGGCCGCGCCAGGGCATGAAACGGCCGCACGCGACGGGGAGGTGGCGGACATCGAGTCCATTCTGGCCACGGACTGCGGCAGCACGACGACCAAGGCGATCCTGATCGAGAAGGTGAGGGGCGAGTACCGCCTCGTCGTGCGGGGCGAGGCGCCGACGACCGTCGAGGCGCCCTTCGAAGACGTGACGGTGGGCGTGCGCAACGCCGTGCGCGAGGTGGAGGAACTGGCCGGCCGGCGCATCCTGAGCGAGGACGGCATCCGCACGCCGCGCGCGGCCGACGGCAGCGGCGTGGACGCGTACTTCTCCACGTCCAGCGCCGGCGGCGGGCTGCAGATGATGGTGGCGGGCGTCGTCAAGTCGATGACCACCGAAAGCGCGCAGCGCGCGGCGCTGGGCGCCGGCGCCATCGTCATGGACGCGATCAGCATCGACGACGGCCGCAAGCCTCACGAGAAGATCCAGCGCATCCGCGCCCTGCGGCCGGACATGATCCTCCTGTCCGGCGGCATCGACGGCGGCACGATCACGCACGTGGTGGAGATGGCGGAGCTTCTGAAGGCGGCGGAGCCGCGGCCGCGCCTCGGCAACACCTACAAGCTGCCGGTGATCTACGCCGGAAACCGCGACGCGCGGGAGCACGTGCGCCGCACGCTGGGCGACGTCGTCGACCTGCGCATCGTCGACAACCTTCGTCCCGTCCTGGAGGAGGAGCGGCTCGGCCCCGCACGGGAAGAGATCCACAACCTCTTCATGGAGCACGTCATGGCCCAGGCGCCGGGCTACAGCAAGCTCATGACCTGGACGGCGGCCCCGATCATGCCCACTCCGGGCGCCGTGGGGCTCCTGATCGAGACGGTGGCGCGGGAGCGCCAGATCCACGTCGTCGGCGTCGACATCGGCGGCGCCACGACGGACGTCTTCTCCGTCTTCGACGGCACCTTCAACCGGACGGTGAGCGCGAACCTCGGCATGAGCTACTCCATGGCGAACGTGCTCCTGGAGGCGGGCGTCGCGAACATCATGCGCTGGCTGCCCTTCCGCATCGAGGAGGCGGCGCTGCGCAACCGCATCCGGAACAAGATGATCCGGCCGACGAGCATCCCGCAGACGCTGGAGGATCTCATGATCGAGCAGGCGGTGGCGCGGGAGGCGCTGCGCCTCGCCTTCGAGCACCACAAGACGCTCGCCGTCGGCCTGAAGGGCGTGCGGCAGCAGCGGGACATGGGCGAGCTGTTCGATTACCAGCTCTCCGGCCAGACGATCATCGACCTGATGAAGTTGAACCTCCTCATCGGTTCCGGGGGCGTGCTCTCCCACGCGCCGCGGCGCGTGCAGGCGGCGCTCATGATGATCGACGCCTTCCAGCCGGAGGGCGTGACGGAGCTGGCTGTCGACAGCATCTTCATGATGCCGCAGCTGGGCGTGCTCTCCACGGTGAACCCGGAGGCGGCGGCGCAGGTGTTCGAGAAGGACTGCCTCATCCGCCTGGGCACCGTCGTCGCGCCCGCGGGCGCGCCCGCCCCCCGCGGCGGCCCCCCCCCCGCCGCCCGCCCCCCCCCGCCCCCCCCCGCCGCCCCCCCCGCCCAGGGCGGGGCCCCGGGCGCCGGGGGGGGGGCCGCCCCCCCCCGCGGCGGCGGCCCCGCGCTCGAGGCCGTCCTCCGCATGCCGGACGGCTCGACGCGCCAGGAGACGCTGGAGTACGGAGAGATCCGCCTCGTGCCGCTGCCGGAGGGCGCCGCGGCGGAGGCCGAACTGCGCCCGGGGCGCGGGCTGAACCTCGGCGCGGGGCCGGGCAACGTCGTGCGTGCGCGGCTTGAGGGCGGCGTCGTCGGCGTCATCCTGGACGCGCGAGGGCGCCGGCCGTTCGGCCTGCCGGCGGGGGAGGCGGAGCGCATCCGCACCCTGCAGCGGTGGTTCACGTCGCTCGATCTTTACCCGGAGCGGGCACTGGCCCGCCTGGGCGCGTGAGGGGGGACGGCCATGGCCAGCGCGTACACGCCAGGGCTCAAGGTGACCGGTTCCACGCGCATCCGCAAGACGCGCCGCCTGCCCATTCCGGGGGAGGTGCTCGTGCGCGTCGGCGACGCGGTGCGGCCCGACACGGTCGTCGCGCGGGCGCTCCTGCCCGGCAACCCGCAGACGCTGAATCTCGCTCACATTCTTGGCGCCCAGCCGTCCGACATCGCCGACTACATGTTGAAGAAGCAGGGCGAGGCCGTCACCGCCGGAGAGCCGATCGCGCGCTCGCGCGGCTTCTTCGGCCTCGGCGCCCGGGAGGTGCGCTCGCCCATCAGCGGCACCATCGAGCTCGTCTCCACCGTCACGGGTCAGCTCACCCTGCGGGAGCCGCCGATTCCGGTGGAGATCCAGGCGTACATCCACGGCCGCGTCGTCGAGGTGCAGGAGCGGGAGGGCGTCACGGTCGAGACGACGGGCGCCCTTGTCCAGGGCATCTTCGGCGTCGGCGGCGAACGCTTCGGCCCGCTGCGCGTCGTCGTCGACAGCCCCGCGGACACGCTGGACGAGGCGCGCATCCGCCCGGAGCACAAGGGCTGCGTGCTCGTCGGCGGGGCGCTGGTGACGCGCGGCGCGTTGCGCAAGGCGGGGGAGGTCGGCGTGCTGGGCATCGTCGTCGGCGGCGTCGTGGACGTCGACCTGGTCGACTACGTGGGCCACGACATCGGCGTGGCCATCACCGGCGAGGAGGACGTTCCGGCGACGCTCATCGTCACCGAGGGCTTCGGGCCCATGGTGATGGCGGAGCGGACGTTCCAGCTGCTGAAGCGGCTCGAGGGGCGCGAAGCGTCGATCAACGGCGCGACGCAGATCCGCGCGGGCGTCATGCGGCCGGAGGTCATCGTCTCCACGGCCGGCGAGCCGGCCTCCGACGCGGCGTCGGACGAGGCGGCCGCGCTCGACATCGGCACGCTCGTGCGCATCATCCGCGAGCCGTTTTTCGGTAAACTGGGCGTGGTGACCGCCCTGCCGCCGGACCTGACGCCCGTCGAGACCGAGGCCAAGGTTCGCGTCGTGACCGTGCAGCTGCGCGACACCGGCGAGCGCGTGACCATCCCCCGCGCCAACGTCGAGATCATCGCGGGCGCGTAGGGGACCACGGGCGGGCGCGCGTTCGCGCATGGACGAGGAGCGCCACGGGTGGACATGAAGCAGCTGTCGCTGTTTGATGAGGACGTGCCTGCCCCGACGGCTCCGCCGCCGGGGCAGATCGTGCTTCCGCTGTTCGCCGGCGGGGCGGACGCGGCGGCGCCCGCCGCGCAGGAGGCCGCCGCCGTGCGGGAGGCCGCCGCCGCGCGGGAGCCGGCGCATGCGACGGTCGCGGCGCCCGCCTCAGGCGCGCCGGGCCTCGTGGGCGGCGCCGCGGCCGGCCCCGGCGGAGCGGCCGCCGCCGTGCTGCCGGCCGGCGACGCCCGGCTCGCCCGCGCGGCGCGGGCCAGCTCGTTTTACCTGGAGATCGAACGCTTCTCCGATCTCGGTACGCTGCAGGCGTTCGCCATGGGTTGCCAGCGCTGCGGCCTGCGGAGCGGATGCCGGACCGTCGTCTTCGGGGAGGGCGACCCCCACGCGCGCGTCATGCTCGTCGGGGAAGGTCCCGGGGCCACGGAAGACGAACTCGGCCGGCCGTTCGTCGGCCGCGCCGGCGAGTTGCTGGACCGCATCTTGAAGGCGGCGGGCTTCGAAAGGGAAGAGGTCTACATCACGAACGTCGTGATGTGCCGTCCGCCGGGCAACCGCACCCCCACGGACGAGGAGATGGCGGCCTGCCGGCCGTACCTAGAGCGCAAGATCGACCTCGTCAACCCCGCCATCATCGTGGCGCTGGGAAGCACGGCCGCGCGGGCCCTGCTGGGTCCGGACGCGCGGATCACCCGGGTGCGCGGCACGTGGCACGCGTACGGGCCGCGCCGCATCATGCCGACCTACCACCCGGCCGCGCTCCTGCGGGATCCGTCGAAGAAGCCGGCCGCCTGGGAAGATTTCCAAAAGGTGCGGAATGCCTACCGTGCCCTGCGCCGCTCGCACAAGTGGCACCTGGAATAGAGGCGGCTGCGGAACCGCCCCGCGGCGACGGCGTCCGCGAGGCGCAGCGCGCTCACCGCTCCGGGGCCGCGGCGCCGCGCAGCTCTGCTTCAGTCTCGTCCTCAAGGCGCCGCGCGGCCTGCGCCACGTCATCGCGGCTGACCACGCCCTTCGCCACGAGCGCCTCGATCAGCGCCGCAAGCGCCAGGGTATTGCGGTACACGTCGTCCTTCACGTCCGCGAGCGCCGCGCCCAGCCAGACGAGGTCGGGCGCGGGCGCATTCATCCGTGCCATCCTGCCTCATCCTTCCAATGCGCAGAATGGTCCGCCGCCGGCCGTTCTATACCGGGCGTCGCGATCCCGCGCGCTGCGACGCGCGGCGCTCCCGTGGACCCTACGACCGTCGCGCACCGTCGTGGAGCCTTGAACGGTTCCCGGCACCCACGCGCATTCGGAAGCGGTCGCGGCTGGAAGTGCGCGCGCATCGGAGATAGTCTAGGTGGGGTGAAGCGGGACGTGCGTCTGCCCACGGAGGACGACACCCGCCGGCTCGGCGAGGCGCTCGGCGCGACGGCCGAGGCCGGTTGCGCGCTGGCGCTCACGGGCCCGCTGGGCGCGGGCAAGACCACCCTTGCGCAGGGTGTGGTGCGCGGGCTTGGGTACCGCGGCCGCGTCACCAGCCCCACGTTCGGCCTCGTGCGGGAGTACGCCGGGCGGTTGCGCGCCGTCCACCTCGACCTGTACCGGCTGGGCGGAGAAGGCGCCGGGGCGGAAGCGGCCGCGGGGGATGTCGAATGGTTGATGGAGGCCGCCGAAGGAGCCGAACTCGTGATTGTGGAATGGCCGGAGAAAGCGTGGCAGGTGGTGCCGGAGGATCGGCTCGTGATCGCGCTGGAACGAGCGGGCCGGGAGCGGCTCGCGCGCGTCGAGGCGGCCGGGGCGCGAGCCCGCGCGTGGTGGTCGCGCGCTCGCCGCGCCTTCGAAGCCGCCGGGGATGCGGGCGCCGCGGCGCCCGCGCGGCCGTGCGAACCGCCGATCGGGGATGCGCATCATGAGTGAGCGCATCCTCGCCTTCGACACGTCGGGCGCCTCGCTGTCGGTGGCGCTATGGCAGGATGGGCGGGCGGTGTGGCTCTCCACGCGGGAGTTCGCGCCCGGGCGGCCGGAGCACGCGTCCGCCCTCGTGCCGACGGTGCAGCGGGGGCTCGCGGAGTGCGGGTGGACCGTGGCTTCGCTGGACGGCCTCGGCGTCACCGTCGGCCCAGGATCCTACACGGGCCTGCGCATCGGCATCGCCACCGCCAAGGGGTTGGCCCTCGCGCGCGACCTGCCCGTGGCCGGCGTGGGCACGCTGGAAGCGCTGGCGTGGCCCTGGCTGGGCCCGGAGCGCGTGGTGCTGGCCTGGCTGGACGCCCGCCGGGGCCAGGTCTTTGCCGCGGTGTACGCGACGGAGCCCGGCGGCGCGCCGGAGGAGGCGCCCTTGGAGATGGAGGCGCCGGCGCGCCTTCCGGCCGTGGACGCCGTCCAGCGCGCGGCCGAGGCCGCACGGCGCGCGGGCCGGCCCGTGCTCTACGCCGCCGGTGACGGCCACCTGGCCGCGGGCGCCGGCGCGGCGCTGGAGGCGGCCGGACGGCTGGAGCGCGTGTGGCGGCCGCCGGCGCCGGCCCGGGTGTCGGCCGAGGCCGTGGCCGCCCTCGCCGTTCCCCGTTTGCGCTCGGGCGGCGAAGATCCGCTCGCGCTGGCCCCGCTCTACGTGGCGGCGCCGCACGTCGGTCCGGTGCCCGGCCCTGCGCTGGCCGCGGAGGATCCGGCGGACGGCTCCCCGGCCGGGCCTGTCACGTCCGGCACGGACGCGCGCGCATAATGTCGGGAGGCACCTTGGGAGATCGGAGGGATCGGCGCGTGGCCGTCGAGAACACGCAGGACCGTCCCCTGGACGTGTCGATCACGGAAATGCAGCTGAGCGACCTGCCGGCGGTCATGAACATCGAGCGCCAGTCGTTCCCCACCCCCTGGTCCGAGCGCGCGTTCGTCTCCGAGCTCACCCGCAACGTCTACGCCCACTACATCGTGGCGCGCGTCGACGGCGAGGTCGCCGGCTACGCGGGCATGTGGCTGATCCTCGACGAGGCCCACGTGACGAACATCGCCGTGAACCCCAAGTGGCGCGGCCGGGGGATCGGCGACCGGCTCCTCACCGAGCTTGAACACCGTGCGCGTGCCCACGGCTGCACGCGAATGACCCTCGAAGTGCGCCCGTCCAACGATGTCGCCCAGGCCCTCTACCGCAAGCACGGCTTCGTGGCCCGCGGCATCCGGCCCGGGTACTACTCCGACACCAACGAAGACGCCATCATCATGTGGAAGGACAGCCTCGACCCCGACCAGCCCTGAGGAGTGACGATCCGTGCGCCAGATCATCGCCATGGGGGGCGGCGGCTTCTCGATGGAGCCGGACAACCCCCTCCTGGACCGCTACATTCTGCAGCAGAGCGGGAAGCGGACGCCCAAGGTGTGTTTCGTGCCGACGGCCAGCGGCGACGCCGAGGGGTACATCCAACGGTTTTACGCTGCCTTCAGGCAGTTGGACTGTGAACCTTCCCACCTGTCGCTGTTCAAACCCCCGACGGACGACCTGGAATCGTTCGTCCTTGAGAAAGACGTGGTCTACGTGGGCGGCGGCAACACGAAGAACCTCCTGGCGCTCTGGCGGGAGTGGGGCCTGGACCGCATCATGCGCAGGGCCTGGGAAGAAGGGGTGGTGCTCGCCGGCATCAGCGCGGGGTCCCTCTGCTGGTTCGAGGAAGGGGTCACCGACTCGTTCGGCACGCGCCTCGACCGCATCGCGTGCCTGGGCCTCCTGTCCGGCAGCAACTGTCCTCACTACGACGGTGAACCGGAGCGGCGGCCGGCGTACCACCGGATGCTGGAGGAGGGCCGGATCGGGCCCGGCTACGCCGCGGACGACGGCGTGGCGCTCCACTTCGTCGACCGCGAGCTCAGGGAGGTCGTGAGTTCGCGACCGGAGGCCCGGGCCTACCGGCTGGAGCGGGTCGACGGCCGCGCCGTCGAAACGGCGCTGCCGACGCGGTACCTGGGCGGACGGGCAAGTTCTTGACATCGTAGGGCGCGGTTGGTGTATGCGCCTCGTGGCGGTCGCCGCGCCCTCCTCGGTGGCGTGAGTGCCCGCTTCGATACACTCTTCTTGGGGGGCGAAGATGGGCGGGGGCATCGTCCTGGGCCTGGAGACAAGCTGCGATGAAACGGCCGCGGCCCTGGTGGCCGGGGGGCGCCGCGTGCTGTCCAGCGTCGTCGCGTCGCAGGTGGAAGTCCACCGCCGGTACGGCGGCGTGGTGCCGGAAATCGCCGCCCGGCGCCACGCGGAGGCGATCGGCCCCGTGCTCCGGGAGGCGTTCGACCGGGCCGGCGTCGGCTGGGACGCGGTCGACGCCGTCGCGGTGACGCGCGGCCCGGGGCTCGTCGGCGCGCTGCTCGTCGGGCTGGCGGCGGCGAAAGCGGCCGCGTTCGCGAGGGGCCTGCCGCTCGTCGGCGTCAACCACCTGGCCGGACACATCATGGCCACGTACCTGGACGGCGACGCTCCGGAATGGCCCGCGGTGGCGCTGGTCGTGTCGGGCTCCCACACGGACCTCTTGTGGATCGGCCGGGGGGCGGACGGCTCGCCGGGGGAGTTGCGCCGGCTGGGCGGCACGCGGGACGACGCGGCGGGCGAGGCGTTCGACAAGGTCGCGCGCCTGCTCGGGTTGCCGTATCCGGGCGGACCGGCCATCGAAGCCGCGGCCGCGCGGGTGCGCGCGGAATCCGGCACCGGCCGCACGGGGGGGGCCGGCGACCGTCGCGACGCGAACGATGGGACCGGGTCACTTGAGCTGCCCCGCCCCATGTGGGACGAGGGCTTCGACTTCAGCTTCAGCGGGCTGAAAACGGCCGTGGCCGTGCTGCTGGAAGAGCGCGGGCGGGACGGCGTGTCCGCGGAGGATGTCGCGCGCGCCTTCCAGGACGCCGTGGTGGACGTCCTGGTGCACAAGACGGTGCGTGCCGCGGAGGCGTGCGGCGTGCGCCAGGTCGTGCTGGCCGGCGGCGTCGCGGCGAACGGCGCGCTGCGGGAGCGCCTGGGCCGGGCGTGCGCGGAGCGGGGCTGGCGCCTGGCCGTGCCGCCGCTCCGATTCTGCACGGACAACGCCGCCATGATCGCCGCGGCGGGCTACTTCGCGTGGCAGGCGGGCCGCGTGGACGGCTTCGACCTGGACGCCGACCCGAACCTCGACTTCGAGGACAGCCCGGCCGTACGGTGGTTGTAGCCGCGATCGGAGGCCCACCCCGCGCGGCGCGGCGCAAATCGGGGGCGGGCGGAGGAGGCCGTGCGCGGTGCTGTATCGCGCGGAGGCGATCGTCCTGCGCACGCAGGCGTTCGGAGAGGCGGACCGTCTCGCCACGCTCCTGACGAGCGACGGCGAAAAGCTGCGCGCCGTCGCCAAAGGCACGCGGCGCACGCAGAGCCGGCTCGCGGGGGCCGTGCAGCCGTTCGTGCGCGGCCGCTTCCTCTTGTGGAAGGGTCGTTCGCTGGACGGCATCAGCCAGGCGGAGGTGCTGGCGGCGCACCGGGCGCTGAGGGAGGATCCGGTCCGACTCGGCGGCGCCTCGTATCTTTCGGAGCTCGTCGACGCCTTCACCCATGAAGGCGAGGCGAACCCGGCGCTCTACGACCTTCTTTCCCGGGCCTTCGCGCAGCTCGCCGCCGGCGCGAACGCGGCCGAAGCGGACGAGGACCCGCGCGGACCGACGGCGCCGATGGAGCGGGGGAGGCGCGACCGCATCCTGCGCGCCAGCGAGGCCGGGGTGCTCGCGGCGTGCGGTTACCGGCCGAGCGTCGATCGCTGCGCCGCGTGCGGGGCGGAACTGGACGGCGAGCTGGCCTTCTCGCCGAAGCAGGGCGGCGCGGTCTGCCGCCGTTGCGCGACCGGCGCGCGCGTGCGGCTTGGGGCCGAAGCCCTCTCCGTGCTGCGCCGCCTCCTCGCGGGCGACCCGCTTCGCGCGGCCGCCCGCCTGCGTTGGAGCGCGGCGGCCGACGCCGAGCTGCATTCGGCGCTGCTCGGGTTCATCGTGTGGATCCTGCAGCGACCTCTTAAATCGTCCGCCTTTTTGGACATATTGTGATCGGTGTGGGGAAACGGAGGGACCGCGATGGAGGATCTGGCCAAAATCGACGAGATCCGGCGCCGGATGGGCGTGAGCTACCGCAAGGCCGCCGAGGCGCTGGAGGCCAGCGGCGGGGATGTGGTCAAGGCGCTCATCGCTCTTGAAGAAGAGGAACGGAGCGAAACGTGGCAGGAGCGCATCAACGTCCGCGGCGCCGAACTCATCGAGCGAATCAAGCAGCTGCTTAAGGAAGGGAACGTCAACAAGCTCGTCGTCAAGCACGACGGCAAGACCGTCCTGGAAATCCCGGTGACGGTCGGCGCGATCGGCGCGATCCTCGCGCCCTACCTGGCCATTCTCGGAGCCCTTGCGGCGCTGGCTGCGCACGCCGAAATCGTCGTGGAGCGGCGCGGCCGGCCGGAAGACGATCTCCCAGACGACGACCTCACGCGGATGTGATCGCCGGGCGGGCCGGCGGGGTCACGGTTCGAGGGACTCCAGCCTGAAACCCTGTCGCGCCGCCAGTTCCCGGACGCGGTCCAGGGGCAGCGCCTGCACGGTGTGGCCGTCGCGTCCCGTCATCGTGCGGGCGGCCGCCAGCGCCCGCCACACGGCTTCCGCGGCCGTCTCCGCCGCGGCCGCGAAGAACGGGTTGAGGTAGCGGCCCTCGTCGGGCAGATAGGGCGGGTAGGCGCGCGCCGTGCTGAACGCCAGGGCGAAGTCGCCGCTCCCGTGATGGTACACCGAGCCGGTCCGCGCCAGGCCCGCCGCCGCGCGCCGGGCGACGCGCGTGAGCTGGCGCGAGGTCAGGGGCGCGTCCGTCGCGTAGACGACGATCACCGAGCCCCCTTCACCTGCGTTCGGCGAGCCGCCTTGGCCGGGGACCTGAGCGGGCGGCGATTCGGACGCGGCGCCATTCGCGTCCCCGGCGCCGGACTCCGCGGCCAGCAGGCGCCCGGCCGGGAAGCCGTCGATCACGAGATCGCCCGGGCGGCCGAAGTTCGCGAGCACCAGGACGCCCAGCGTCACCTCGCGGCCCAGGTCCTCCGCGTACCAGCGCCGCGAGGCCGACCCGATCCCGCCCTTGAAGCCGTAGCAGACCATCCCGGTGCCGGCGCCGACGGCGCCCTCTTCCACCCGGCCTCCGCTCGCGCGGGCGAGCGCCTGCGCCACGTCCTCCTTCCGGACGTGCATCCCCTGGATGTCGTTGAGGTAGCCGTCGTTGCACTCGCCGGCGACCGGATTCACCGTCGGCCCGGTGACGCCGATGCCCGGATTCTCGCGCACCATGGCCTCCGCGAGCGCCTCCGCCACCCGCCACACGCACAGGGTGCTCGTCAGCCCGATCGGCGTCTCCAGCCGTCCGAGCTCGATGAGCTGCGGTAGCCCCACGGCCTTGCCGAAGCCGTTGATGACGTGCGCCCCCGCGATGAACTTTCGCTCGTAGATCTCGTCGCCCGGCACGATCACGGTCACGCCGGTGCGCACCGGACCCCGCCCGGGCACCAGGCGCCCCTCGCCGTGGATCCGCGTGACGTGACCGACGCGCACCCCTTCGACGTCCGTGATCGCGTTCAACGGTCCCCGCCGCAACCCGCTCGCCGCCAATGCCGAATCCCTCCCACCGACGATCCTATCGCCTTGCCCGGCCGTCCGGCGGATGTGTACAATCGGCGCAGACTGGCGGGATGCGGGGCCTCGGTCCCTGTGCGCGTCGGCGGACACGGCCGAGGTCGTTTCTTTTTGCGTCGGGAGGTGCGCGCTTGAATTTCCAGGAGATGATCCTCCGGCTCCATCGCTTCTGGGGCGACCACGGCTGCGTGCTGGCACAGCCCTACGACGTCGAAAAAGGGGCCGGCACGATGAACCCCTTCACGTTCTTCCGCTCGCTCGGCCCGGAGCCGTGGCGCGTGGCGTACGTGGAGCCGTCCCGCCGCCCGGCGGACGGCCGCTACGGCGAAAACCCGAACCGCCTCTACCGCCACTGGCAGTACCAGGTGGTGCTCAAACCCTCGCCGGACGACGTTCTCGATCTTTACGTGGAAAGCCTGCGCGCGCTGGGCATCGACGCCCGTGAGCACGACATCCGCTTCGTCGAGGACAACTGGGAGGCGCCCACCCTCGGCGCCTGGGGCCTTGGCTGGGAAGTGTGGCTCGACGGCATGGAGATCACGCAGTTCACCTACTTCCAGCAGATGGGCGGCCAGGAGGTGCGGCCCGTCGCCGCGGAGATCACGTACGGGCTCGAGCGCCTCGCGGGCTTCATCCAGGGTGTCGACGACATCTTCCAGGTCGAGTGGGTGGACGGCGTCACGTACGGTGACGTGTTCCGCCTCGAGGAGTACGAGCATTCCAAGTACAGCTTCGAAGTGGCCGACATCTCGACGCTGCAGTCGCAGTTCGATGCCGCGGAACGCGAATCAGGACGGGCCCTGGAGGCCGGGCTCGTCCTCCCCGCGTACGACCACGCCCTGCGTTGCTCGCACCTGTTCAACCTTCTCGAGGCGCGCGGCGCCATCTCGGTGACGCAGCGGGCGGAGTACATCGCCCGCGTGCGGGAGCTGGCGCGCCGTTGCGCGGAGGCGTGGCTCGCGCGGCGGAGCGGCTCCGATGGCGCGGGAGAATCGGCGGAGACGGCCCCGGCGGTGGAGGCGGCCGGATCGGAGGTGGGCGCGGGTGACCCGCACGGAGCGTGACCTTCTCCTTGAGATCGGCTGCGAGGAAATCCCCGCGGCGTACCTGCCCTCGGCGCTGCAGCAGCTCGCCGCCCTCGGGCGGGCGAAGCTCGCCGAGGCCCGCCTGCCGGCGCGCGCCGTGCGCGCGCTCGGCACGCCGCGGCGGCTGGTGCTGCACGCCCAGGGCGTGCCCGAACGCCAGGCGGAGAAGCGCGAGTGGGTGCGCGGGCCCTCGGAGAAGGCCGCGTTCGGTCCGGACGGGCAGCCCACGCCGGCCGCGCTCGGCTTCGCCCGGAGCCGCGGCGTCCCCGTCGAGCGCCTTGAGGTGCACGACACTCCGTCAGGCCGGTACGTGATGGTGGAAGTCGTCGACCCGGGCCGGCCGGCCCTGGACGTGTTGGGCGAGGTCCTGCCGGCGATCGTCGCCGGCATCGAGTTCCCCAAGACCATGCGCTGGGGCGTGGGCGACTTCCGCTTCGCGCGGCCCATCCGCTGGATCGTGGCGCTCTTCGGCGAGGACGTCGTCCCCTGCGAGGTCGCGGGGGTGCCGGCGGGTCGCCGCACCAGCGGCCACCGCTTCCTCGCGCCGGGCCCGTTCGAGGTGTCGGACCCGGACGACTATTTCCGCAAGATGGACGCCGCGTTCGTGGTGGTGGACCCGGCCGAGCGACGCCAGCTGGTCGTCACGGGCGTGGAGGCCGTCGCCCGCCAGGCCGGCGGCCGCGCGCGCGTCGACGAGGCGCTGGTCGAGGAGGTCACCCACCTCCTTGAGTTTCCGACGCCGTTTGTCGGCCGCTTCGACGCGGAGTTCCTCGACCTGCCGGAGGCCATGCTGGAGACGACGATGCGCGTGCACCAGCGCTACTTCCCGGTGGAGGGGCCGGACGGCCGCCTGCAGAATCTCTTCGTGGGCGTGCGCAACGGGGACCGGCACGCGCTGGAGCGCGTCGTCGCCGGCAACGAGAGAGTGCTCCGCGCGCGCCTCGCGGACGCCCGCTTCTTCTACCTGGAAGACCGCAAGCGGCGCCTTGAGGAACGCATTCCCGACCTGAAACAGGTCACCTTCCTCGCCGAGCTCGGTTCGCTGTACGACAAGACGGAGCGCCTCGTCCGCCTCGTGCGGGCGGTCGCGGAGGAACTGGGCCTCTCGGCGGCGGCGGCCGCGGCGGAACGGGCGGCCTGGCTCAGCAAGACCGACCTTCTCACGCACGTCGTATACGAGTTTCCGGAACTGCAGGGCGTCATGGGCGAGCATTACGCGCGCCTGGACGGCGAGGACGAGCAGGTGGCGCGCGCCCTGTTCGAACAGTACCTGCCCCGCGGCGCGGCCGACGTCACGCCGGAGACGGAGGCCGGGATCGCGCTGTCCGTTGCGGACAAGCTCGACAACCTGGCGGCCGGCTTCCTGACCGGGCGCCAGCCGACGGGCTCCCAGGACCCGTTCGGGCTGCGCCGCCAGGCGATCGGCCTGCTCCGCATCCTGCGGAGGCGGCCGCAGGGCGCGAGCGTCCGGCGGCTCGTGCGCGCGGCGGCGGCCGCGCTGCCGTCCGCGTCGGAAGGCGTCGTCGAAGACATCCTCCGCTTCCTCGAAGGCCGCCTGCGTGTTCAAATGCAAGAGGAAGGCCTGCGGCACGACGTCATCGAGGCGGCGCTGGCAAGCGGCTGGGAGGACATCCCCCGCGCCTGGTGGAAAGCCGAGAGCGTGCGGCGGGCGCTTGGGCGGCCGGACCTGGACGCCATCGTCACCGTCTTCCGGCGCGCCGCCAACCTCGCGAAGGGCGGCGAGGCGCCGGCGTCGCTGTCCGGACCCTGGCCGGACGAGGAGGAGGCGCGCCTCGCGGCGGCGCTCGCGGACGCGGAGGCCCGCGTCCGGGAGGCTCTGGCCGCGGGGGACGACGCCGCGTACTTCGACGCCGTCGCCGCGCTGCGGCCGGCCGTCGACCGGTTCCTGGAGCGCGTCCTGGTCATGGACCCGGACCCCGGGACGCGGGCCCGCCGGCTGGCACTTCTGGCGGCGGTCACGCGCCTCGCCAGCCAGCTCGGCGATCTCGGCCGCCTCGCAGTGTCGGCCGACGCCTGATGCCGCGGACCCGCGCGCGGGCGGGCCCCGTGCGGGCGGGTCCGCGCGAACGGGACCGGCCGCCGGCCCATACCTTGAACATCGCTTCACCGGAAGGGAGCATCCCGTGCGGCCGTGGTGATCTACGTGCTGTCCGACGCCCTGGGCGAGACCGCGGAGGCCGTCGCGCGCGCGGGCGCGAGCCAGTTCGAGAACGACGGCGTGGAGTTCCACCGCGTGGCCTTCGCCAACGACCGCGCGGCCGTGCAGCGTGCACTGACGGAGGCCAAGCGGCGGAACGGCGCGCTCGTCTTCACGCTCGTCGACCCGGAACTGCGCGCGTTCGTGCGCGCGGAAGCGGAGCGGCTGGACCTGCCCGCCGTCGACGTCCTCGGTCCGGTGATCGACGCGTTCTCCCGCGTGTCGAAGACGAAGCCGCGCCTGCAGCCCGGACTCATCCACAAGCTGGACGCGGGATACTTCCGCCGCGTGGAGGCCATCGAGTTCGCCGTCAAGTACGATGACGGCCGCGATCCGTCCGGCCTCGTCGACGCGGACGTGGTGCTGCTCGGCGTCTCGCGCAGCTCGAAGACGCCCGTGTCGATGTACCTTGCGCACCGCGGCTACAAGGTGGCCAACGTGCCGCTCGTGCCGGAGGTGGACCCCCCCAAGGAGTTGGCGCGCCTGCCGCGAAACCGGGTCATCGGGCTCAGCGTGCGCCCGGACAAGTTGCGGGAGATCCGGCAGGAACGCCTCCGGGCGCTCGGGTTGGAAAGCGGCGCCAGTTACGCCGACCTCTCCCGCATCTCGGAGGAGATCCGCTATGCGAATCGGGTGTTCCAGGAACTCGGTTGTCCCGTGATCGACGTGACGCACAAGGCGGTGGAGGAGACGGCCCGCGAAGTGATCGAGATCGCCTTCGGCGAGGAGGAGTTGTAGTGGAGAGCCGCAAGTGGATCTACGCGTTCGAAGAAGGCCGCGCAGGCATGCGGAACATCCTCGGCGGCAAGGGATCGGCGCTGGCCGAGATGACGTCCATCGGCCTGCCCGTCCCGCCCGGTTTCACGATCATCGCGCCCGCCTGCATCGAGTTCACGCGGCGCGGCGAGGCGTTCATCGAGGAGTTGCAGGAGCCGCTCTGGGCGGCGCTCTCGCAGCTGGAGGCGAAGGTCGGCCGGCGCCTCGGGGACCCGGACGACCCGCTCCTCGTCTCCGTGCGCTCCGGCGCCGCCGTGTCGATGCCGGGCATGATGGACACGGTCCTCAACCTCGGGCTCAACGACCGCTCGGTGGAGGGGCTCGCGCGCACCACGGGCGACCCGCGCTTCGCGTTCGATTCGTACCGGCGCTTCATCCAGATGTTCGGCGATGTCGTCATGGGCATCGACCATGACCTGTTCGAGGACATCCTTGAGCGCGTCAAGCGGGAACGCGGCGCGCGCCTGGACACCGACCTCGACGCCGAGGCGCTGCAGGCCGTGATCGCGTCCTACAAGGAACTCGTCGAACGCGAGACCGGACGCTCCTTCCCGCAGGACCCCAGGGAGCAGCTGCTCCTCGCCGTGCGGGCCGTGTTCAACTCCTGGAACAACGAGCGCGCCATCGTGTACCGCCGCCTGAACAAGATCCCGGACGACCTCGGCACGGCGGTCAACGTCCAGGCCATGGTCTTCGGCAACCGCGGCCCCACCTCCGGCACGGGCGTCGTCTTCACCCGCGATCCGAACACGGGGGAGCGGGTGCTGTACGGCGAGTACCTCCCCAACGCCCAGGGTGAGGACGTGGTCGCCGGCATCCGGACGCCGCTCCCGGTCAGCGAGCTGCGCGACCGCCAACCGGACACCTACCGGCAGCTTGAGGAGACCTGCGCGCTGCTGGAGCGCCATTACGGCGACATGCAGGACATCGAGTTCACGGTCCAGGAAGGCAAGCTGTACCTTCTGCAGACGCGCTCGGCCAAGCGGGCGCCGCGCGCCGCGGTCCGCGTCGCGCACGACATGGCGGTCGAGGGGCTCATCACGCGGGAAGAGGCGGTGCTGCGCGTCAACCCGGAGGACGTCGTCCGCCTTTTGCACCGCAACGTCGACCGCACGGCGCCGAAGACCCTCCTGGCGAAGGGCCTTCCCGCCTCGCCCGGCGCGGCCAGCGGCAAGGTCGTGTTCGACGCCGACACGGCGGAGCGCCTCGGCCGCGAGGGCGAAAAGGTGATCCTCGTCCGCCCGCAGACCACCCCTGACGACATCCACGGCATCGTCGCCGCCCAGGGCGTGCTCACGAGCCGCGGCGGCATGACGTGCCACGCCGCCATCGTGGCGCGCGGCATGGGCAAGCCGTGCATCGTCGGCTGCGAGGCCCTCGCGATCGATCTGAAGGACCGGGTGTTCCGCGTCGGCGGGCACGTCGTGCGCGAGGGGGACGTCATCACCTTCGACGGCGTGCTCGGGGAGGTCTACCTGGGCGAGGTCCCCTCGGTGGAACCGGAGCTCTCCAAGGAATTCCAGACGCTCATGGCCTGGGCCGACGAGTTCCGCACCCTCGGCGTGCACGCGAACGCCGACACGCCGGAAGACGCGCGCCGCGCGCGGGAGCTGGGCGCCGAGGGCGTCGGCCTCTGCCGCACGGAGCACATGTTCATGGCGCAGGACCGGCTGCCCGTGGTCCAGGCGATGATCATGGCCGAGACGGAGGACGAGCGCGCGCGGGCCCTGGAGAAGCTCCTGCCCATGCAGCAGGGCGACTTCGAAGGCATCCTCGAAGCGATGGCCGGCTACCCCGTCACGATCCGCCTGCTCGACCCGCCGTTGCACGAGTTCCTGCCGGATGTCGAGCAGCTTGCGGTCGAGGTGGCGGAACTGCGCCTGAGCGGCGCTGACCCTCAAAAGCTGGCCGAGAAGGAAGAACTGCTGCGCAAGGCCCGCGTCCTGCACGAGGCGAACCCGATGCTCGGCCATCGCGGCGTGCGCCTGGGCATCACGATGCCCGAGGTGTACGCGATGCAGGCGCGCGCGATCTTCCAGGCGACGGTCAATCTCCTCAAGCGCGGGGTCGACGCCCGCCCCGAGGTGATGATCCCGCTCGTCGGCCACGTCAACGAGCTCAAGAAGATGCGGGAACTCGTGGAGAAGGTCGCGGAAGAGGTCAAGCAGGAGACGGGCGTGGACTTCCACTACCGCGTCGGCACCATGATCGAGGTGCCGCGCGCCGCGCTCACCGCGGGCGAAATCGCCACGGAGGCGGAGTTCTTCTCCTTCGGCACGAACGACCTGACCCAGACCACGTTCGGCTTCTCGCGCGACGACGCCGAGGCGAAGTTCCTGCACCACTACCTGCACGAGAAGCTTCTGAAGGAGAACCCCTTCGCCGTCATCGACGCCGACGGCGTCGGCCAGCTCGTCAAGATGGCGGTGGAGAAGGGCCGGCGCACGCGTCCGGACCTTGTCGCTGGCGTGTGCGGCGAGCACGGCGGCGATCCGGAGTCGATCGCCTTTTTCCAGACGACCGGGGTGAATTACGTCAGCTGCTCGCCCTTCCGCGTGCCGATCGCCCGTCTGGCCGCGGCGCAGGCGGCGCTGCGCGCGCAGAAGGCCAAGGCGGCCGTCTGATCGGCGGACGAACACGCATTCGATGGATTCGCTGCGGAGGGCAGGGGAACTTGTCCTCCGCAGCGAACTTTATTTGGGTTTACGGGGATCGGTGGTGGCGCCATGCGGGACCCTCAAGCGGACATCGTCGCGCAGGTCAAGCAGCGCGTCGACATCGTCGACATCGTGGGGGAGTACGTGTCCCTGCGCCGCGTCGGGCGGGACTTCGTGGGACTTTGTCCGTTTCACGAGGAGAAGACACCGTCTTTTCACGTTTCGAGGGACAAGCAGGTCTTCTACTGCTTCGGCTGCCACGCGGGAGGCGACGTCATCACGTTTGTGCAGAAGCGGGAGGAGATCACGTTCCGCGAGGCCCTTGAGCAGCTGGCCGCGCGCGCGGGCGTCGCGCTGCCGGAGCGCAGCCCGGCCGCGGAACGCCGGAAGGGCCTGAAGGAGGCGCTCCTGCGGGCCCTCGCGGATGCCGCCGCGTTCTACCAGCGCCAGCTGCACGGTGAAGGCGGCGAGGCCGCCCGCGCCTACCTGGCGCGGCGCGGTGTGGACAGCGCCACGGCGGCCCGCTTCGCACTGGGCTTCGCACCCGCGCGTTGGGATGCCCTGACGCAGCACCTCCTTGCACGTGGCCACTCGGCCAAGGCGCTCGTGGAGGCCGGCCTCGCGCAGGTGGGGAAGAGCGGTCGCCCGTTCGACCGCTTCCGCAACCGCCTGATGTTTCCCATCTGCGACGAGCGCGGCCGCGTCGTCGCGTTTGGCGGCCGCATCCTCGACGGGGGCGAGGGGCCCAAGTACCTGAACTCGCCCGAGACGCCCGTGTTTCAGAAGCGGGAGATGTGGTACGGCCTGCATCTCGCGCGGGAAGCCGTGCGGGCGCGGGGACGGGCGATCGTCGTCGAGGGGTACATGGACTGCGTGACGGCGCACCAGCACGGGTTTGTGGAGACGGTCGCCTCGCTGGGCACCGCCCTGTCGGAGTCGCAGGCTGCGAAGCTCGCGCGATTCACTTCGCTCGCCGTCGTCGCGTACGATGCGGATACCGCCGGCCAGTCGGCCACCCTGCGCGGCTTCGACATCCTCCGCAACGCGGGCGTGGGCGTGCGCCTGGTGGCCCTGCCGGCCGGCCGGGATCCGGATGAGCTCCTGCGCCAGGACGGCGCGGAGGCCTTCCGCCGGCATCTTGACGGAGCTCTGCCTCTTGTGGAATACCTTTTTCTGCTTGCGACGCGCGACCTTGACCTCGCCTCCGTGGAGGGCAAGGTCAAGGCGGTGGAACGGCTCGCCCCGGCTCTCGCCAGCGAACCTGACCCGATTGCCCGCGACCAGTACGTTCAGCGTTACGCCGATCGTCTTGGCGTGGACATCGACGCCGTTCGTGCCGCCGTGAACGACGCCGCCGCGCAAATCCTAAAAGCACCAGCTAAGGGGTATAACTCCAGCGTAGGCCGGAATAATACTAGGAGCCTCCCTCCAAACCAGGGAAATTCGGTTTTGGAGAGGAGGATTCTCGGCTCCGGGCGTTCGGAACAGCAGGCGGAGGAAATCGTCCTCGGCATGCTGCTCCGCGGAGAGGCCGATCCCGGCGAGGTCTGGTCGCACGTCCAGCCCGACTGGTTCCTGCCCGGCGCGCATCGGCAGCTGGCGGAGGCGCTTCACGCGGACGCCGGGAGGGGGCCCGGGGCGTTGCCCGCCGGGCTCGGAGAGTCGGCTCAGTCGCTGGCGGCGCGGCTTCTGGTCGAATTTTCGGGGGAGACGGAGAAAACGGCGAGAGTTTTGCAGGATTGCTTGACCACAATGGCAAAGCACCGCGTTCGTGCCCGTTGCAGTGAGATTGAACGGGAGATTCGCAGGTTGGAGCGGGAGGGGCAGCCCGTCCCGCGGGATCTCCGCGTCGAGTATGCTCGACTGCTCAAGCAGGTCAAGACGCCGGGCGGCGGTGCTTGGGGGGCAGTGCCATGAGCAAGGAACGCATCGAACAGATCGAGGAAGTGCGCGAGCTCATCGAGCACGCGCGCGAAAAGGGCCACGTCACCTACAACGAGATCGCGGACGCGCTTGAAGACGTCCCGGTGACGGCGGAGCAGATCGAGGAGCTCTACCAGAACCTTCAGGAAATGGGCGTCAAGCTCGTCGGGCATCCCGAGGATCTCGCGGAGGATGACGACGCCATCGACGAGGCCGTCGAGGACGAGGCGGACGTCGCCGAGCCGGCCGACTTGCCGGCGGCGAGCGACGCGGCGGATGAAGTCGACCCGAACGACCTTGAAGTCCCGGACGACGTCGCCATCGACGACCCTGTCCGCATGTACCTGAAGGAGATCGGTCGCGTCCCGCTCCTGAAGGCGGAGGAAGAAGTCGAGCTCGCGAAGCGCATCGAGCAGGGCGACGAGGAAGCTCGCCGCAAGCTCGCCGAGGCGAACCTCCGGCTCGTGGTCTCCATCGCGAAGCGCTACGTGGGCCGTGGCATGCTGTTCCTCGACCTCATCCAGGAGGGCAACCTCGGCCTCTTAAAGGCCGTTGAAAAATTCGACTACCGCAAGGGGTACAAGTTCAGCACGTACGCCACGTGGTGGATTCGCCAGGCCATCACGCGGGCGATCGCCGACCAGGCCCGCACCATCCGCATTCCGGTGCACATGGTCGAGACGATCAACAAGCTGACCCGCGTGTCCCGGCAGTTGCTGCAGGAGCTCGGGCGGGAGCCCACCGCGGAGGAGATCGCGGAGCAGATGGGCATCGACGCCGACAAGGTGCGCGAGATCCTCAAGATCGCCCAGGAACCGGTGTCCCTGGAGACGCCGATCGGAGAAGAGGAAGACAGCCACCTCGGCGACTTTATCGAGGACACGGACGCGCCGGCGCCGGCCGAGGCGGCCAGCTTCAGCATGCTGAAGGAGCAGCTGGAGGATGTGCTGAGCACGCTCACGGAGCGCGAGCAGGAGGTCCTGCGCCTGCGCTTCGGGCTGGAAGACGGCCGCCAGCGCACGCTGGAGGAAGTGGGCAAGGTCTTCGGCGTCACGCGGGAGCGCATCCGCCAGATCGAGGCGAAGGCGCTACGTAAGCTGCGACACCCCAGCCGGAGCAAGAAGCTGAAGGATTACCTGGAGTGAGTTTTTGCGTGCCCCGCTTTGTGACGCGAGGAACAAACGCCGGTACGGAAGCTCCCGTCAGCGGACGGCGATGACCTGGCCGCCTGTGAGCGCGACGAGCTCGGATGGAGTGAGGCGGAAGACCATCCTGGGGTGACCGGCGGCCGCCCAGATTTCGTCATGGTTCAAGAGGTCCCGGTCGATCCACACAGGGAGCGGCGTCAAGTGCCCCACAGGCGCCACTCCGCCGATGGCGAACCCGGTTCGCTCGCGAACGAATTCCGGGTCGGCCAGCGCCACCGGTTCCCCGACGGCCTCGGCCAGCCTGCGTTCGTCGACGCGATGGGCTCCGCTGGCCACGACGAGAATCGCGTCGCCGGATGCCGTTCGGAACACGAGCGACTTGGCGATCTGCGCCACGGCGCATCCGAGCGCGGAGGCCGCCTGGGCCGCCGTGCGGGCGCTCTCCGGGAGCTCGATGATGTCGCGACGAAAGCCGCGGTCCTGGAGGGCAAGCTTCACGCGCTCCGTGCCCGCGTTCACCTTTCGACGGTCCTCCTGTGCGGCTCAGCTGCCTGCCGGTTCATGCCGGCGGCCATTCTTCGCCCTCGTGTTGTTGCCGCAGCGAGCGAAACAGCTCCTGCCATTCCGGATCGGACATGCGCCCGCGGAACGACCGCCGGCGAGCGTCGCGGTTCATCCACAAGAACCACGAGAGCAAGTCTCCGGGGTTCAAGCCCGTCATGCGGACCGGCCCCGCCACGACGCGCCGTCGAATGTAGTCGCCCCGCGGGCAGCGGTACGTGACGAGGTCGATCGGCGCCAGCGGGAGCCCCTCGTCGTTGTTGCCGCCGGCGTACAGCCGCCGTCGCTCGACGCGCAGCGCAACCCACCGGTGGCGCGGGCACTTCGGGCTGAAGACCGGTCGAACCACCTGAACCGCGATCCAGAGCGCGGAGGCGGCGAGCGCGACGACCCCGACGAACGGGGCGGCTCCGCGCCCGGAGCCGACCGTCTGGTCGACGAAGCGAAGCTCGCGGCCGTCGTAGGCGAAGTGCAGAACGGCCACCCCGCCGGTTCCGCGCACGCGGACGTCGACCGCCAGGCCGCCGGGCCGCCAGTGCCCATCGACCGACAGCACCTGGGGCGCGTCCGCTCGCTCCCGCGCCTGCTCGACGGCTTCCACGCGGACGCGGTCGGGCACGGCGACAGGAAAGCTTGACGCCACCGCCCAGGCGCCGGCGAGAAACAGGACCAGGGCCAGCATGTTCAGGATGGCCCCGCTCCGGACAGGAGCGTTCAGGGATCCGACCGGGCTCATCGTGGGCATCCCCCCTCCAGACTATTTCACGTTGGAAGAACATGACAACCGCCGCACGTGCTCGTCGTGGTGAACAAGTGCGACCTCGCCGACGAGGCGCTGACGCCGCCGGAGAACAGGGTGACGCGGCGGCGCGCCGCACGTAGCCGCATGGCGCCCGCGTGGGTTACAATTCGTTGGTCATGTAGTATGTTAAGAACTGTGCCAAGTTTGTAGCTTGCCGCGGAAGGGTGCGGAACGTGCATGATTGTCGCGGTTCCTAAGGAGATCGCCCCCGGCGAGCGCCGCGTCGCCGTGGTGCCGGAAACTGTCGCCAAGCTTGTGAAATCGGGAACAGAGGTCGTGGTGCAGGCCGGGGCCGGCCTCGAGGCTGGCTACCGGGACGGCGACTACGAACAGGCCGGGGCGCGCGTCGTCGCCGACGCCGCCACACTTTACGGCAGCGCGGACGTGGTGTTGAAGATCGAAAAGCCCCGCAAGAACGACGCGACCGGCGAGGACGAGGTGGAACTTCTCAAGCCGGGTTCGGTCCTCATCGCGATGCTCGACCCGCTTCGGAACGAGGACCTGGTTCGCAGGCTGGCCGAGCGCAACGTCACCAGCTTCAGCATGGACGCCATCCCGCGGATCACGCGGGCGCAGTCCATGGACGTCCTCTCTTCGCAGGCGTCCATCGCGGGATACAAGGCGGTTCTGCTGGCGGCCAACGCGCTTCCGCGGCTGTTCCCGATGATGACGACCGCCGCCGGCACGATCCGCCCCGCCAAGGTGTTCGTCCTGGGGGCCGGCGTCGCCGGGCTGCAGGCCATCGCCACGGCCAAGCGCCTCGGCGCGGTCGTGGAAGCGTTCGACGTGCGCGCCGTCACC
The DNA here is from genome assembly GCA_019683875.1 of Clostridia bacterium. Classification (NCBI taxonomy): domain Bacteria; kingdom Bacillati; phylum Bacillota; class Clostridia; species Clostridia bacterium. The sequence goes on along the minus strand of JADGHN010000008.1, from coordinate 3,433 downwards.
AAGGAGCAGGTGGAAAGCCTCGGCGCGCGCTTCGTGCACATCGACCTTGAGGAAGACGCCGAGACGGCCGGCGGCTACGCCAAGGAAGTTTCCGAAGAGACGCACCGCCGGGAACAGGAACTCATCCACCGCCACGCACGCGAGGCAGACGTGATCATCACCACGGCCCAGATTCCGGGCAAGCCGGCGCCGCGCCTCATCACGGAGGCGATGGTCAAGGACATGAAGCAGGGCTCGGTGATCGTGGACGTCGCCGCGCCGACGGGTGGCAACTGCGAGCTCACGGAGGTGGGCAAGGACGTCGTGAAGCACGGCGTCACGATCATGGGCCCCGCCAATCTGCCGGCGATGGTGCCGTACCACGCCAGCCAGATGTACTCGCGCAACATCGTGACGTTCTTCGAGACGCTCCTAAAGGACGGCAAAGTGATGACCGACCTGGCCGACGAGGTCGTCAAGAGCTGCCTCGTGACGGACGGCGGGCGCGTCGTCTTCCCGCCGCTGCAGGCGAAGAACGGGTAGGGCCGCCGCGGAAGAACGGGTAGAAGGGACGAACGACATGGCAAACACGGCCATCCTTGAAGCCTATATCTTCATTCTCGCGGTGTTCATGGGCTTCCAGCTCATCTCCAAGGTGCCGGCCGTCCTGCACACGCCGCTGATGTCGGCGACCAACGCCATTCACGGCATCGTGCTCGTCGGCGCGCTCATCGTGCTGGGGGCGGCCACGACGCCGCTGGGGAAGGCGATCGGCACCCTGGCGGTGTTCCTGGGCACGTTGAACGTGGTGGGCGGCTACGTCGTCACCGACCGCATGCTCGGCATGTTCCGCAAGGCCGGCCGCGGGGGTGAGCGCAAGTGAACACGCTGCTCGACCTTGCGTACCTCGCCACCTCGGTCTGCTTCATCGGCGGCATCATGCTGCTCCGTTCCCCGGCCACGGCCCGCGCCGGCAACCTGCTCTCCGCGCTGGGCATGGCGATCGCGCTCGTCGCGACGGCCGCGGTGAACGGCCTCGGCAACCTGGGCCTGCTTCTCGGCGCGGTCGTGGTCGGTGCCGTCATCGGCGTCGTGAGCGCCCAGCGCGTGGCCATGACGGCCATGCCGCAGATGGTGGCGCTCTTCAACGGCATGGGCGGCGGCGCGGCCGCGCTCATTTCCGTCGGCGAAGCCATCCACGGCGCCGACACGTCGACGTTCGCCCTCATCCTGGGTTTCCTGACGATTCTCATCGGCTTCGTGAGCTTCGCAGGAAGCCTTGTGGCGTTCGCCAAGCTGCAGGAGATCCTCACGGGGCGGCCGATCACCTTCCCGCTGCAGAAGCCGCTGAACGGCCTCGTGTTCCTGATCCTTCTCGCCCTGGGCGCGTACAGCGTGGCGGCGGGGGTCATCGGCGGGACGCCGCTCGGGATCTTCGCGCTCGGCTCGCTGCTCCTCGGCATCCTGATCGTGCTGCCCATCGGCGGCGCCGACATGCCGGTCGTGATCTCGCTCCTCAACTCGTTCACGGGACTCGCGGCGGCCGCGACGGGCTTCCTCCTGGGCAACAACGCCCTGATCGTCGCCGGTACGCTCGTTGGCGCCAGCGGCTTCATCCTCACCCAGTTGATGAGCCGCGCGATGAACCGCCCGCTCACGAACGTGCTGTTTGGCGCGTTCGGCAAGGCGCAGGCCGGCGCGACGGACGTCGGCGAGCGGAACATGCGTGTGGCGACGCCGGAAGACGTCGCGCTGCTCGCGGGATACGCGGACTCGGTGATCATCGTGCCGGGGTACGGTTTGGCCGTCGCCCAGGCGCAGCACCAGTTGAAGAACGTGGCCACGCTGCTTGAGCAGCGCGGCGTCGACGTCCGTTACGCGATCCACCCGGTCGCCGGGCGCATGCCGGGACACATGAACGTGCTGCTCGCCGAGGCCGACGTTCCGTACGACAAGCTCTACGACCTCGACCAGATCAACGACGACTTCGAACGCACGGACGTCGCCATCGTGGTCGGCGCGAACGACGTCGTGAACCCGGCCGCGCGCGACACGCCGGGCAGCCCGATCTACGGCATGCCCATCCTGAACGTGGACAAGGCGAAGAACGTCGTCGTCCTCAAGCGCGGCCGGGGCACCGGGTTCGCGGGCATCGAGAACGAGCTGTTCTACAAGGACAACACGCTGATGCTCTTCGGCGACGCGAAGGACTCCCTCGCCAAGCTCGCGGAGGAGTTGAAGAAGCTGTAGGAATTGGGCATCAGGGGCATCACGCGGCGCCGGTCAGATCGCGCCGGCCGGCGCCGCGGTGCGGCCCAACCGGATCGACTCGACCCTTTGACGACGCTGCGCATCCCGGCTATAATCACAACTGCACGCGGTTCGACCGCGCCGACATCTGCATAACCCCGACACTCCTCGGTAGCTCAATGGTAGAGCATCCGGCTGTTAACCGGAGGGTTACAGGTTCGAATCCTGTCCGAGGAGCCATTTTTTTGTGCGATTGGCTTCGGGCTCGTAGCTCAATCGGTAGAGCAGCCGGCTCATAACCGGTCAGGTTCAGGGTTCGAGCCCCTGCGAGCCCATGTTTGGCGCCCGTGCGGCGCCTTTTTCGTTTAGGCACCATGTCCACCCTTCGCGCATATCGGTGATTGAACTTGTGCGAAAAGGAGTGGTCATGGGTGGAACCGACGGTCGAACAGTCGGGCGAAGACCGGCAACCGGAACTGGAGACCCAATCGGTCGAAGATTCCGGAACGGTGCCGGAGGAGAACGAGGCGAATTACGAGATCGAGAGCGGTTCGGACCTGGCCGTGAGCTGCCCCGGCGGGCTGTTGTACGGCGTGCGGCAGGGCGAGACGCTCTTCAGCATCGCGGCCAAGTTCGGCGTCACGGTGCAGGCGCTGCTGAACGCGAACCCGGGCATCAATCCGAACAACCTGCAGGTGTGCCAGATCATCTGCATCCCGGGCGTGGCGAGCCGGCTGTGCCCAGGTGGCTCCCTCACCACAGTTCGGGCGGGCCAGACGATGTCCTCGATCGCGCAGCAGTTCGGGATCTCGCTGCAGTCGCTGATCGCAGCGAACCCGTGGATCCCGAACCCGAACTTCCTGTGCCCCGGCGAGCAACTGTGCGTGCCGATTGCGGCGCCGGGCGGATGCTTCGGCGGCCTGCTGTACGGCGTGCGGCAGGGCGAGACGCTGTTCAGCATCGCGGCCAAGTTCGGCGTCACGGTGCAGGCGCTGCTGAACGCGAACCCGGGCATCAATCCGAACAACCTGCAGGTGTGCCAGATCATCTGCATCCCGGGCGTGGCGGGCCGGTTGTGCCCGAACGGCTTCCTCACGACGGTGCAGGCGGGGCAGTCGATGTTCTCGATCGCGCAGCAGTTCGGGGTGCCGCTGCAGTCGCTGATCGCGGCGAACCCGTGGATCCCGAACCCGAGCTTCCTCTG
>JADGHN010000007.1 GCA_019683875.1 Clostridia bacterium | reverse complement strand
GCGCCGGTGCGGGCGCCGGGCTTGTCGCGGGCGCGGGTCCCGGTACCGCTGCCGCCCTGGACGCCGCCGACGGCGATGCCGCCGCCGCAGCCGGCGCGGGCGTGCCCGCCGCCGCGATCTCCTCCACCACCACGTCATACGTTTGACCGTCGACCGTCACGCGGTACCGCTTCATCTACGACGCCCCCTTCGCCAGATGCCCTCATCCCGTCGTGCCATCTGCGCCTGGCGGCCCGCCAGGGCCCAGAGCGACGGCCACGCGCCCGGCTGGGCCGGCCGCACGGCCCGCAGCCGCACGTCCTCCGGAGCGACGCCTTCCGCCGCCGCGATGGCGGCGACGATCACCGCCACGATGCGCCCGTCCACCGGCGCTGCGCCCCGCGCGTCACCTGCCATGCGGTCGCCTCCTCAAAGCGGGATGTTGCCGTGCTTCTTCGCGGGGCGCTCCTCCCGCTTGGACCCGAGCGCCGCCAGCGCCTGCGCGAGCCGCGGCCGGGTCTCCGCCGGGTCGATGACGGCGTCGATGTACCCGCGGCCGGCGGCCACGTACGGGTTGTACAGCTTCTCCCGGTACTCCGCGATCTTCTGCGCCCGGACGGCGGCCGGGTCCTCGGCGTTTGCGATCTCGTTTCGGAAGATGATGTTCGCCGCGCCTTCCGCGCCCATCACGGCGATCTCCGCGCCCGGCCACGCCCACGCAAGGTCCGCGCCGAGCCCGCGGCAGCACATGGCGATGTACGCGCCGCCGTATGCCTTGCGCAGCACGATGCTGATCTTCGGCACGGTCGCCTCCGCGTATGCGTAGAGCACCTTGGCCCCGTGCCGGATGATGCCGCCCGTCTCCTGGACCTTGCCGGGCAGGTAGCCCGGCGTGTCGACGAGCGTGACGAGCGGGAAGTTGAACGCGTCGCAGAAGCGGACGAAGCGCGCGATCTTGTCGGACGCGTCGATGTCGAGCGTGCCGGCGAGGACGCGCGGCTGGTTCGCCACGACGCCGACCGGGTGCCCGCCGAGCCGCGCGAAGCCGATCACGGCGTTCTGGGCGAAGCGCTCCTGCACCTCGAAGAAGTCGCCGTCGTCGAAGACCGAGCGAATGATCGCGCGGACGTCGTAGGGCTTGTTGGCGTCCGGCGGGATGACGCTGCGCAGCGACGCGTCGGCGCGGGTGACCGGGTCGTCCGTCGGCCGCACGGGCGGGTCCTCAAGGTTGTTCGAGGGCAGGTAGGACAGGAGCCGCTTGATCTGCGCGATGCACTCCGCCTCGTTCGCGGCGAAGAAGTGGGCCACGCCGCTGCGCTGGTTGTGCGTGAGGGCGCCGCCCAGCTCCTCGAACGTGACCGTCTCGCCGGTGACGGCCTTGATCACGTCCGGCCCGGTGATGAACATCTGGCTGGTCTTGTCCACCATGAACACGAAGTCCGTAAGCGCCGGGCTGTAGACCGCGCCCCCCGCGCACGGGCCCATGATGACCGAAATCTGCGGGATGACGCCCGAGGCCAGCGTGTTGCGCCGGAAGATGCCGGCGAAACCGTCGAGGGCGTCGACGCCCTCCTGGATGCGGGCGCCGCCCGAGTCGTTGATGCCGATGAACGGGGCCCCTGTCTTCAGCGCGAGGTCCATTGCCTTCTGGATCTTCTTCGCGTGCATCTCCCCGAGGCTGCCGCCGAGCACGGTGAAGTCCTGCGCGAAGGCGTACACCAGGCGGCCGTCGACGGTGCCGAAGCCGGTGACGACCGCGTCGCCGGGCACCTCCCGGCCCGCGAGGCCGAACTCGGTCCCCCGGTGCGTCACGAACGCGTCCAATTCCTGGAAGGAACCATCGTCGAACAGAGCGGCCAGGCGCTCTCGCGCCGTCCACTTGCCGCGCTCGTGCTGCCGGGCGACGGCGTCCTCGCCGCCGCCGGCGCGGATCCTCTCCAAGCGGCGTTGATACTCGCGCAAACGGTCCTCCAAGCGTCCCATCCTTCCGACAGGGAATCCCCGCCCAACGAGACGTCAATGATGATGGCCGGGGCCCGGCTCCACGAGTTCCAGCAGCACGCCCTGCAGCGTCTTCGGGTGAATGAAGGCCACGCGGCTGCCTCCCGCGCCCGGCCGGGGCGCCGGCGGGATGATCTCCAGCCCCGCGGCCCGCGCCGTCTCCAGCGCCGCGTCCAGGTCGTCGACGCGCACGGCCACGTGATGCAGCCCGGGCCCGCGCCGCGCCAGGAAACCCATGATGCTGGCCGTCTCGGTGGTCGGCTCCAGAAGCTCCAGCCGCGCGCCGCCGCCCAGGTCCAGCATCGCCACGCGCACGCCTTCCGTGGGCACCTCCTCCACGCCGAGGAGGCGCAGGCCGAGCCCCTCCGCATACAGCGGGAGAACGTCGTCGAGCACGGTGCAGGCGATGGCGATGTGGTCGAGCGAGGGGCGGCTCATGCCGGCCCCCCGGCGCGCGCGGCCACGGCCCGGCGCACGTACTCCACGATCTCGGACGTCGGCGTGCCCGGCCCGAAGATCTCCGCGATGCCGGCCGCCTTCAGCGCAGGCACGTCTTCCGCCGGGATGATGCCGCCCCCGATGACGACGACGTCGTCCAGGCCGCGGGCGCGCAGCGCCTGCACGACGGCCGGAAACAGCGTGTCATGCGCCCCCGAGAGGCTGGAGAGGCCGACGACGTCGACGTCCTCCTGCAGCGCCGCCTCCGCGATCTGCTCCGGCGTCTGGCGGAGGCCCGTGTAGATGACCTCCATGCCGGCGTCGCGCAGGGCGCGGGCGATGACCTTCGCGCCGCGGTCGTGCCCGTCGAGCCCCACCTTCGCCATCAACACGCGGATCGGACGCGTCACGAGAGGGCGACCTCCGCTTCGTACTCGCCGAAGACGCGACGCAGCCGCGCGCAGATCTCGCCGATGCTCGCGTACGCTTCGACGGCTTCCAGGATCGGCTCCATCAGGTTGTCGTCGCCCCGCGCCGCCTCCTCCAGGCGATCCAGGGCCCGCTCGACCGCGGCGGCGTCCCGCTCCTCGCGCACCTCTCGCAGCCGCGCGCGCTGGGCCTCCTCAAGCGACGGGTCGACCCGCAGCAGGCCCCGCGGCGGTTCCTCCTCGATGGTGAAGGCGTTGACCCCGACCACCGTGCGCTCGCCGGATTCGACGGCGCGCTGCAGCCGGTAGGCGGCGTCCTCGATCTCGCGCTGCATGTAGGCGATGGCCCGCGTGGCGCCGCCGAGCTCGTCGATACGGCGGATGTGCTTCTCCGCCTCTTCCTCGATGACGTCCGTCAGGTGCTCGACGAAGTACGAGCCGCCGACGGGATCGACCGCGTTCGTGACGCCCGTCTCGTAGGCGATGATTTGCTGCGTGCGCAGGGCGAGGCGCGCAGACGCCTCCGTCGGCAGGGCGAGGGCCTCGTCCATCGAGTTCGTGTGCAGGCTCTGCGTGCCGCCGAGCACGGCGGCCAGGGCTTCGATGGCAGTGCGCACGACGTTGTTCTCCGGCTGCTGGGCGGTCAGGCTGGCGCCGGCCGTCTGCGTGTGGAAGCGCAACATCCAGGAACGCTCGTTGCGCGCGCCGAACCGCTCCCGCATGATGCGCGCCCAGAGGCGGCGCGCCGCGCGGAACTTCGCGATCTCCTCGAAAAAGTCGATCTGGCTGCAGAAGAAGAAGGAAAGGCGCGGCGCGAACGTGTCGACGTCGAGGCCCGCCCGCACGGCGGCCTCCACGTACGCGATGGCGTTGGCGAGCGTGAAGGCGACCTCCTGCACGGCCGTGCAGCCGGCTTCCCGCATGTGGTAGCCGGAGATGCTGATCGTGTTCCAGTTCGGCACGTGCTTGGCGCAATACTCGAAGATGTTCGTCACGAGCCGCATCGACGGCTCCGGCGGGAAGATGTAGGTGCCGCGCGCGACGTATTCTTTCAGGATGTCGTTCTGGACCGTGCCGTTGAGCTGCTCCGGGCGGACGCCCTGCTTCTTCGCCACGGCGATGTACATGGCGAGAAGGATCGCGGCCGTGGCGTTGATGGTCATCGACGTGCTGACCCGGTCCAGCGGGATGCCCGCGAAGAGCGTTTCCATGTCGGCGAGCGTGTCGATGGCGACGCCGACCTTGCCGACCTCGCCGCGCGCCATGGGGTCGTCCGAGTCGTAGCCGATCTGCGTGGGCAGGTCGAACGCCACGGACAGGCCCGTCTGCCCCTGCTCCAAAAGGTAGCGGTACCGCCGGTTCGATTCCTCAGCCGTCGCGTACCCGGCGTACTGGCGCATCGTCCAGAGCCGCCCGCGGTACATGGTCGGGTAGATCCCGCGCGTGTACGGGTACGCGCCAGGCTCGCCCAGGCGCTCCCCGGCGTCCCCTTTGACATGCTCCGGGCCGTAGACGCGCTCGACCGGAAGACCGGACAGCGTGGTGAAACGACGCTCCGACGGACCCTGCGACACCGTACCGACCTCCTCGCGGCGCCAGCAGTCGCACCGTGTTCGATTTTATTTTTTGCGCCGGGCCGGGTGCGGCCTGGCTTTGTAGCGGAACCGCGCCCGGCCGGGGGCGGGGCGCGCGGGGACGCGGGCGGATCAGGACCGCCAGACGGCCGTGTTCCGCGCCAGCCAACCGCGCAGGCGCATCGCTTCCGCGAGGCGCGCCACCGCGACCATGTACGCGGCGCGGCGCATCGTGCACTGGTGCTTCTCGCGCATCGCGTACACTTCCTCGAACGCCTGGTTCATCTTGATGGCGAGCTGGCGGTTGACTTCCTCTTCGGACCAGTACCAGTTGTAGAGGTTCTGCACCCACTCGAAGTAGGAGACGGTGACGCCGCCCGCGTTGGCGAGCACGTCCGGGATCACGAAGACGCCGTTCTCGAAGAGGATCTGCTCGGCGTCCGGAGTCGTGGGACCGTTGGCCGCCTCCGCGACGATCTTCGCGCGGATCTTGTGCGCGTTGTCGATGTGGATCTGGTTTTCCAGCGCGGCCGGCACGAGGACCTCGCACTCAAGCGCGAGGAGTTCCTCGTTCGTGATGGTCTCGGCGCCGGGGAAGCCGACGACGCTGCCGTGCTCCTCCTTGTAGCGCAGCACGGCGAGCGGGTCGAGGCCGTGCGGGTCGTGGATGCCGCCCTTGGAGTCGCTGACGGCGATGATCTTGGCGCCGTGCCCGCGCAGGAGCGAGGCCGCGACGCTGCCCGCGTTCCCGAAACCCTGGACGACGACGCGCGCGCCCTCGATGGGCATGTTGAGCTTCTTCGCCGCCGCGACGACCGTTTCCACGCAGCCGCGCCCCGTGGCCTCGGAGCGACCGCGGCTGCCGCCCAGCACGATGGGCTTGCCCGTGATGAGGCCGAACTGGTTGCGCGACAGGGTCTTGCTGAACTCGTCCATCATCCACGCCATGACCTGCGGCGTGGTGTACACGTCCGGCGCCGGCACGTCCTTGTCCGGGCCGACCACCTGCGCGAGCGCGGCGATGAAGCCGCGGCTCAGCCCTTCGAGCTCGCGCCGCGAGAGCTCCTTCGGGTTGCAGATGATGCCGCCCTTGCCGCCGCCGAACGGCAGCCCCAGCAGCGCGCACTTGATCGTCATCCACATGGAGAGGGCCTTGACTTCATCCGGCGTGACGTCCGGATGAAAGCGGATGCCGCCCTTCGTGGGGCCGAGCACGTCGTTGTGCTGGGACCGGTATCCCGTGAAGACGCGGAGTTCGCCGTTGTCCATCTGGACCGGAATGGAGACTTCGATGAAGCGGAGGGGCTGCTTGAGAATCTCGTACACGGAGGGCGGCAGGTTCAGCTGTTCCGTCGCCTCGCGCAACTGACGTCGCACGATGTCGTACGGGTTTCGATCTTCCGTCGCCACCAGATCGCTTCCCTTCGGCATGATCCGGTCGTGCACCCGACCGAGGTCTATTCCAGACCCTTTCCTCCACGGCTGTCAATACGTCGCTGCCAAACGTCGTTCGCTTTCCAGAATTCCTCTCGGAAAGAGGCGAACGTGCCGGCGGCGATGTGCTCCCGGATCGTCTCCATGAGCCGCTCCAGGTGACGGATGTTGTGAATCGAGCACAGCGTCAGGCCGAACATCTCGTCGGATTTGATCAGATGGCGGATGTACGCGCGCGAATAGTGTCGGCACGCGTAACAGTCGCAGCCGGGCTCGAGCGGGTTCGGGTCGTCCGCGTATTGGGCGTTCCGCAGGTTGAGCCGGCCGCCCCAGACCATGACCGTGCCGTTGCGCGCGATCCGCGTGGGCAGCACGCAGTCGAAGAGGTCCACGCCGCGCCACACGCCCTCGACGAGGTGGTCCGGGCTGCCGACGCCCATGAGGTACCGCGGCTTGTCCGCCGGCAATTCCGGCATCACCCAGTCGAGCACGGCGTACATCTCCTCCGGACGCTCGCCGACGCTCAGTCCACCGATGGCGACCCCCGGCAGGTCCAGCGCCGCCACGGCCCGCGCCGCCTGCACGCGCAGGTCGCGTTCCAGCCCGCCCTGCACGATGCCGAAGAGCGCCTGGTCGTCCCGCCTCTTGGCCGCGAGGCAGCGCTCCAGCCACCGCTGCGTGCGCTCCAGCGCCGCCTCCACGTCCTGGCGCGGCGCGGGCAGCCCCACGAGGTGGTCGAAGGCCATGATCACGTCCGCGCCGAGCAACTCCTGGACGGCGATCGAACGCTCCGGCCCCAGTTCGTGCAACGAGCCGTCGATGTGCGACCGGAACCGGACGCCGTCGTCGGTCACCTCGACGAGCCCGCCGAGCGACATCACCTGGAAGCCGCCCGAGTCCGTCAGGATGCTGTGCGGCCAGTTCATGAAGGCGTGCAGCCCGCCGAGCCGGGCCACGAGCTCCGCGCCGGGCCTCAGCATGAGGTGGTAGGCGTTGGCGAGGATCATGTCGGCGCCGGCTTCCCTCACCGCCTCCGGCGCGACGCCCTTGACGGTGGCCAGCGTCCCCACGGGCATGAAGGCCGGCGTGCGCACCTCTCCGTGCGGCGTGCGGAACCGCCCGGAGCGCGCGCGGGAATTCGGGTCGGTGGCCGTGACGGTGAACGAGAACGTCGACATGTCCGGTGCTCCTCACGTCACAGGATCAGCATGGCGTCGCCGAAGCTGTAGAAGCGATACCCGCTCTCCACCGCGCGCCGATACGCGGACAGGACGAACTCGCGCCCGGCGAACGCGCTCACGAGCATCAGGAGCGTCGACTTCGGCAGGTGGAAGTTCGTGACCAGCGCGTCGACGACGCGGAAGCGAAATCCGGGGTAGATGAAGAGATCGGTCCAGCCGCTGCCCGGCTCCACGAGACCCTCGTCCGTGGCGCGGGTCTCCAGCGTGCGGCAGACGGTCGTTCCGACGGCCACGACGCGGCCGCCGCGCTCGCGCGCGCGGGCCACGGCCGCCGCCGTCTCCGGCGGCAGGCGGTACCACTCGGCGTGCATCCTGTGCTGGTCGATGCGTTCGACGTGGACGGGACGAAACGTGCCCAGGCCCACGTGCAGGGTCAGGTACGCCGTCTCCACGCCGCGCGCCTGAAGCGCCTCCAGCAGGCGCGGGGTGAAGTGCAGGCCGGCCGTGGGTGCGGCGGCCGATCCCTCTTCCCGGGCGTAGACCGTCTGGTATCGCTCGGGGTCTTCCAGAGGCCTGCGGATGTACGGCGGCAGCGGCACGCGGCCGGCTTCGCGCAGGGCGGCCTCCCAGCCGCCTGGGGCCTCCAGCCGGACGACGACCTCGCCCTCGGCCGCCTTCTCGATCAGCGTCGCGCGCAGTCCGCGTTCGAAGGAAAGCGTCTCCCCGGCGCGCAGGCGGCGGTGCGGCCGCGCGAGCGCGCGCCACTCGCCGTCGCGGCCCTCGGGGTGCAGGAGAAGGAGTTCCGCCGTGCCGCCCGTCGCCCGCCGGCCGACGAGGCGCGCCGGAAGGACGCGGGTGTCGTTCAAGACGAGCAGGTCCCCCGGAGCCAGGAGTTCGGGCAGCTCGAAGAAGCGACGGTCCTCGATCTCCCGCGTGGTCCGGCGCAACACCATGAGCCGGGCCGCGTCCCGATCGGGCAGCGGCGCTTGGGCAATGCGGTCTTCCGGCAAATCGTAGTCGAAATCCTCGACGCGCACGCGGAGCCAACCCCCGAGTTATCCTACTCGGTCCTCGGGGCTTGCACAAAGCGTTCCACGGATGCGGCGGTCAGTCGTTCCGCTCGCCGTCCGGGTTTCTGTCGTGGTCATCGCCCCACGGCGCGATGCCCTTGAGGAAGTCGCCCAGTTGGCGCCAGACGGAGTCGTCGTGGCGGATGTGCGGGTCGCCTTCGCGCGACCCGCGCTCGCCCTGGCCCGGCACGCCACCGGAATCCCGCCCGCCGCGGCCCCTGTCCTGGCCGCCGTCGCTGTGCTTGGCACCCTCGGACGGCGATGCGGTGCCGCCGGACCCGTCCTTCCCATGGTCGTGACCTTTTGCGCCATCTTGACCACGGGTGCTGGCGTGGCCGTGGCCCTCGTCCGAGCCCTTCGTGGAACCGCCATCGGACGCGCCGTGGCCATTCCCGTTGCGATGGCCGTCGCCATGGCCGTCCTTGCCCGGCTGAGAAGGAGCCCCGTGGCCGCGGTCGTCCTCCGAGTTTCGGGAGGCTCCGTCGCCTGTCTTGTTCCCGTGCGTACGCGGGTCGTCGCCACGGCCCGGTGATCCGGAGAGGTCCTTGTCGTTCCAGATCTTTTCCGCGATGTCGTCCGGCGAAAGGCCGGCCTCGCGAAGCGCGTCCCAAACGCCAAGGTCTTTGACGGCCTGAAGGTCGACCTTCGCGCCCTGCTTCGCCGCCTCGAGGTACAACAGATACTCGCCCAGCGACAGCCCGTGCGCTTGGGCCTGTTCCCGCAGCGAATCGGCGTGGTGCGCGTCGTCGTCCAGACCGATGACGGCGACCGCGCGGCCCTTCGTCCGGGCATCGGTCTCCACCGCGTCCTTGGCCGCCCGGAGCTCGCCGGCCAGCGCCTGCGGCGCGGTTCCATGCGCCCGCGACGCGGCGACGGCGACGACGACCGCCGGAGACGCTTGTCCGTTCTGGATCGCCGGCTGCACCAACTCGCGCACGGCCTGGCTCAAGTCCTTGCCCTGGACGCGCGCCTTCCTCAACAGTTCAGCCGCGCCCTGCGTCCCGTACGCTCGGATGACCCGGCCTTGCGCGTCGACCGCCAGATCGGCCGTCACCCCGGGCGCGAGATCGATGGACACGTGGGCGTACGCGGCCTCGGACCCGGGCCACGTCAGGCTGGCCCCCACGGCGGCGAGCGCGATCGCCGCCACGGCCGCGGCCGTGCCCGCGCGTCGAAGCCAGATTGGACGCGCGGCGCGCTCGGCCGCCCAGGAGAACGTCACCTCGTCCCCGACATCGCCGCCGCGACGCAACCAGGCACGAGGCACGCGAAGAAACGCCCCGTCCGGAGTGAGCACGACGAGGTGGTCCGTGCCGACCTCCAACACGATCCCCCGGCGCTCCGCGTCCACGGCGTTCCCTCCCCGCGCCCGTCTCATGCCTTGATGTACTCCCGCAGCGTCTCAAGATCCTCGAGAAGGATCATCGCGACAGCGATGATGTACTTCCTCTGCCGCTCAAGCGTCTTCCGGCTGACGCCGAGATCCCGCAGCGACGAGAGTTCCTTCAACGGCAACGCCTTGTGGCGCTTCAAATGCTGCACGAATGCGGGCGTCTCCGCGATCCGCCGCGCCACCGCCATGGCCCGCCGGCGCGCGTCCTCGTGGCGCGGGGCGGCGTCCACCAGATCCTGCAGCGTCAGGCCGAACTCCGCCAGCACCTCGCGGAAGCGCTCGATGTCCGCGCGTCGCCGCTGCGCCTGCTCTTCCGCCTCGTGCTTCGCGAGCGCCCCGCGAATGTCCACGACGTTGAACGGCTGACCCTCGTCGTCCGTCGACTCGAACTCGGTGAGCGGCGTTTCGCGTGGGTTCCGGGACGCGCGGTAATGGTCGATCAGGCGCCGGCGGATGACCATCTCCGCGAAGGCCAGGAACGAGGAGCCGGCTTCGCCGTCGAAGCGGTCGATGGCCTCGTTGAAGGCGATCAGGGCCACGCTGACTTCGTCATCCCGCCCCGTCACGAGGTACCGGCCGCAGGCCCGCGAGGCCACGCGCAACACGAACGGCGTGTACGCGCGAATCAGCCCGTCGCGTGCCTCGCGGTCGCCGGCCCTCGCCAGCGCGAGCCTCGTCTCCGCCTCGTTCCCCATACCGTTCGCGCACACCCCTTCCGTTTTCGGGGGTCTGTGGAGCGGTCAGCGCCGGAACCACAAGTTGAGGAGCACGGTGAGGAGAAGGCTCAGCAGAAGGCTCGTCGCGAGCGGCGCGTAAAAGGTGAAATTGCCCCGTTTGATGAGGATGTCCCCGGGCAGGTGACCGATGCCGGGCACGCGGCCCATGAGCCAGATCAGCACGCCGGCGCCGGCGAGCATGAGGCCGGCGACGACGAGCATGCGGGCCAATGCGTCCATGGGCATACCTCCCGATGGCTGCGGGGACGATCAGCGGTCGGAGTCCTGCGCGCCGCCGTCCGCCGCCTCGAACAGCGCGGCCTGGCTCTCCTTCGGCGGCTGCAGGCCGAGATGGCGGAACCCCGCCGGCGACAGCACGCGTCCCCGCGGCGTGCGTTGAATGAAGCCGATCTGCAACAGATACGGTTCGTACACGTCCTCAAGAGTCGTCGGCTCTTCGCCGATGACGCCCGCGAGCGCCTCGAGGCCGACGGGACCGCCCCCGTACACGCGCGCCAGCGTCTCCATCAGTTTCCTGTCGACGGCGTCGAGGCCGAGCTCGTCGATCTCCAACAACGCCAGACCCCTTCGGGCGACCTCTAAGGATATCACACCGTCCGCCTTCACTTCGGCGAAGTCCCGGAGCCGGCGCAACAGGCGGTTCGCGATTCGCGGCGTGCCCCGCGCGCGCCGGGCAACCTCGGCCGCCCCCTCGGGATCGATGGGAATGCCCAGGACCTCCGCGGAACGCTGCACGATGGCCTGCAGCTCCCGGGGCTCATAGTATGCCAGGTGGCAGATCACGCCGAAGCGGTCGCGCAGCGGGCCCGCCAGGGACCCGGGCCGCGTCGTGGCGCCGATCAACGTGAACCGGGGCAGGTCGAGGCGGAGCGTGCGCGCGCCCGGCCCCTTGCCGATGACGATGTCGAGCGCGTAGTCCTCCATGGCAGGGTAGAGCACCTCGACCACCGACGCGTGCAGGCGGTGGATCTCGTCGATGAACAGCACGTCGTCCGGCGCGAGGTTCGTCAGGATCGCGGCCAGGTCGCCCGGCCGCTCGATGGCCGGACCGCTGGTCACGCGGATGTTCACGCCCAGCTCCGCCGCGACGATGTGGGCGAGCGTCGTCTTCCCCAGGCCCGGCGGACCGTAGAGGAGCACGTGGTCCAGCGCTTCCCTGCGCGCGCGGGCGGCTGCGACGAAGATGGACAGCCTCTCCTTCACCTTCTCCTGGCCCGGAAACTCCGCGAGCGTCTTCGGGCGCAGCGAGCGCTCGAGGAGGCGGTCCTCGTCCCGCTGCGCCGGGCTGATCAGCCGTTCCTCTTCCCTGCCCATACCATTCCCCGTTTCTCTCGGGTTACGCGATTCCGGACGCGAGCCGCTTCAGCGCCTCCCGCACGATGGTGGCCACGTCCGGCTCGGCGCCATCAAGGCGCACGGAGGCCGCGGCCTGCGCGGCCTCCGCCGGGCCGTAGCCGAGCGCGACGAGCGCCGCCGCCGCCTCACGGTAGGGGTCGGCCGGCGGCGTCGCACCGTCCGCGCGGGCCGTCGTCTCTTCATGTGCGCCCAGCTTGTCGCGCAACTCCAGCACGATCCGCTGGGCCGTCTTCTTGCCGACGCCGGGCACGGATTGCAGGAGGGCGTCGTCCCCGGTGGCGACCGCCCTTCGAAGGGACTCCACGCCCAGGCCGAGCACGGCCAGCGCCAGCTTCGGGCCGATGCTCGCCACCGACAGCAGCTGGTTGAAGAGATGCCGTTCCTCAAGCGTGGCGAAGCCGAAGAGCGACACGTCGTCCTCGCGGACGAGCAGGCGCGTATACAGCGTCACGTCCTGCCCGACGGCCGGCAATACCGTGAGCGTGGACGCCGGGACGGCCAGCTGGTACCCGACCCCGTGCACCTCGACCACGCAAAAGCCAGCTTCCTTGTGAGCAATCCGGCCCCGCAGATGATGGATCACCGGCGCCACCCCGCGCGCGCCAGCGGGTTCAGAGCATGATGCGCCCCGCAAATGGCGACGGCGAGGGCGTCCGCGACGTCGTCCGGATGCGGCGTCGCCGGCAAGGCGAGCAGGAGCCGGACCATCTCTTGAACCTGGGACTTGTCCGCCCTCGCGACGCCGGTGACGGCCATCTTCACCGCGTGCGGCGGGAACTCGGCCACGTCCATCCCGGCCCGCGCGGCGAGCAGGAGCACCACGCCCCGGGCCTGGCCCACGGAGAGGGCGCTGGTGACGTTCTGCCGGAAGAACACCTGCTCCACCGAAAGGAGCTGTGGCTGCCACCGGTCCACGACGCCCTGAAGCGTGTCATGGATGGCGAGCAACCGCTCTTGGACAGCCTCCTGCGCCGACGTGCGCACCACGCCCTGCTCGAGGGCACGCAGGCGCCCGCCCTCCGCCTCCACGACGCCGTAGCCGAGGAGAGCCGTGCCGGGGTCAATTCCAAGTACGCGCAATTCGCCCGATCCCTTCCGGAGTCAGGTTCGACCCGCCGCCCTGGACTCCCTCCCCAATCCACGAACGCGCGTTCGACCGGAGAAGCGGACCCGGAACACGTCCGCCCGCCGCACGCCCGTTCGGTCTAGAGGTTGCCAGTATTTGCCACTATCATGACGGCCGGAGCGCTCCGACCGATCCGACGTTCGAAAGGAGATCGCGCATGACGCGCAACCGCATCTGGCGCCGGACGAGGGTGGCCGCCCTCGTCCTGGTCAGCCTCGCGACGGCCCTGACATGGACCGCGCCCGCCGCCGCTTCGGGGTCGCTGGCCCACACGGAGACCCGGCACCGGCTCCCGGTGTCCCGGACCACCCCTGTAGACGGGGCGGTCGGCGTGCGTCCGGACGCGCCGATCGAAATCGGTTTCGACCGCCACGATCACCTCTTCCGGCAGTTCCGTCAACAGCTGGAATCCGGCCACTTCGGCGTCTGGCTCGACGGCAGCCGGGTGGACGCCGCCTATGACAAGGATAAGGCCGTGATCAGGGTCGCGCACCCTCTCCTGGAGCGCTACGCCGAACACACGGTGGAACTCCGCGTCAAGGCGGCCCTTCACTCGCCCCGCGCCCGCGCCGCGGAGGCCTTCACCTACACCTTCCACTTCACGACGGGTTCCGCCCTCCACGAGCCGACCCACGCGTCCTTCGACCTTTCGTCGCCGGTTGCGCAGGCCGGCGACGAGGGTGCCGCGCTGCGCGTGCAGGTCTGGGACGACTACGGCCTGCCCGCAGCCGGTGCCACCGTGGAGACGTCCCTTGAAGAATCCGGCGTCCGCGTCCCCTCCAGCGCGAACGCTCCCGGCGGGCCGCTGAACGGATCCACCACCCTTGCGGTGACCGACACGGAGGCCGAGGACGTCACGCTCACCGTGTACGTGCGCGGGCCGTACGCGGACGGCCGCGACGACCATGCGTTCACGACCGTCGTTCGGTTCCTGCCCGGACAGCCGGCAGCGGCGACGATCCGCGCGGGAGGCGACCACATCACGCCGGGCGAGCCGGTGCGGCTCGAGGTCGACCTGGTCGACCGCTACGGCAACCCCACCCCGGGCGTGCCGGTGACCTTCGCGTCCTCCAACGACACGGCGCGCTTCGACCCGGTACAGGCCACGACGGACGCCAACGGCACGGCCGTGACGTCCGTGACGGCTGCCCGCGGCACGGTCGACATCGTGCTCTCCGGCGACGGGTTCCACCTGGGCCAGGACGCGTTGACGGGCCAGGCGACCCTTTCCGTGCAGGATCCGCCGGCCGCGAGGACCAAGCACCTCAGGCTGAGCGGGGTCACGCGGGGGTGGGTCCACTGGCCGAACGTGTACGACACCGTGTTCACGTTCGACGCCGCGCCGGGAGAGGTGACGATCCAGCAACTCTCCGTGACGTCCAACGCGTGTTGGGGCATCTACGCGCCGGACGGCGCCGTCGTCATGAGCGGATGCCTGACGACGGGCTATTCGGCCGTGCCGTCGATCCCCCTGGTGCACGGGACGTTGCCGGCGGCCGGCACCTACACGTTGAAGATCCACTGGGGAGGACAGTACGGAAACCTCTACGACATGGACGTGGCCTACCCGGCGTACTGACGGCGCTGCCCGCCGCCGGCCGCCCGGCCCCGGGGGGGCCGGGCGGCGTCTCCCGGCGCTCCGCGGTCACCTTTCGACGCCGTGCTCACCGTGCAGCGTCGCCGTCCGCGAACTCGAACAGGTTCAGCCGGCGTCCCGCCGGGTCGACGAAGCGGATCAGACGGTAGCCTTCGGGACTGGTCGTCGGCTCGCCGAGCGGCCGAGCGCCGCGGCCGATCCACTCCGCCGCGGTCGCATCCAGGTCGGAGCACTCAAAGGTCAGCGCCACGTCCGGCTTCCCGGCTGCGCGCTGGAACACGGCGACGCCGGCGTCGCCGGCCGGCAGCTGGAAGAGAGCCCATCGACGATCCGCGTCATGGTGGACCAAGCGCAAACCGATCACGTCACGGTAGTACCGCACGGCGGCGTCCCAGTCGTCCACCGCCAGTTCGACAAACGCCAGGCGGCGCAGCACGGCGATCCCCTCCGCGCCCTGGTTCGCCGCCCACTTCCTCTCGTCCTTCGGTCAGTGCTGCAAGCCTTCCAGCAGGGCGTCGACTTCCTCGTCCGTCGACACCACCACGCCGTTCTCAAGACGGGCGCGATCCTTGTCCGTCAACTGGTCGGCGGTGATGTCCGTCTCCCTCTGAAGCGGGCCGAGGTCGTTCGGCGTTCCGTAATAGACCCCCACGCGGCCCTGGCGGAGCAGGATCGTGCGCCCGCGGTACGGGCAGCCCACCGCGCTGCGGGTGATGACGACCCGCTCGGGCGTGAACGTGTCGATGACGGCGTCAGGGTAACGCCGTTCCAGGTCCGGCCGCGTGAGCCCGATCCACTCGGCCGGCGCGGGATTCGACTCCTCAAGCGTCTGGCGGCAGTCTCCCTGGGTGTACGTCGTGCGCGTCACGACGACCGTCTCGGCCGAAATGCGCGGCGCCGCCTGTTCCTGCGCCACCGTGCGGGCCGGCGGCGCGGCGCGGCCGGCGGCCTGCTGCCGGGCGTCCAGCGAGCGCATCACGACGCCGCCCACCGCGCCGCCGAGCATGAAACTCACCAGGGCCACGGCGAACCAGCGTGCGGCTGGGGCCACTGGGCATCCCTCCCAGGCTGGTTAGGATGCCCGGCCCATCCTCCGGTTATGTACCCTGGCGCGGCGTCCCCTGCGACTGGAGATGGTCGGCGACGCGCCGGACGAAGTCACCGATCATGCCTTCCGCGACGAGATGGCCTCCGGGGAGGCCGTCCAAGCGTTCGCGCAAGGCGCCCGCCGCGGCGCCGTCCCGCTGCCGCAGCGCTTCCAGCGCACGCCGGGCGAGGTCGACCTCCGCAGCAAGCCGCTCCAGCCACGGCCGCAGCTCGCCGAAGAGGTCGCGCCGCGGCAGGTGGGCCTCCAAGGCGGGCGCGATCTCCGCAAGCGCCGCCAGGGTGCGATCGAGATCGTCGCAAGCCGTGTCGAAGGCGCGGGCGTCGGCGGCCTCGACGGCGCTCCACAACGCGTCCAGGGCCGCTCGCAACCGGGGCGCCTCATCCGGCCACAGGCGGCTGGATTGGTTGAGCGCCGCGAAGCGCAGCAGCGCCTCCCACGCGTGGCGCCCCCCGATGGCCCGCGCCGCGTCCTCCCACGCGGCTTGCGGCTCGTACGTCTCCGGCGAGCCGAGGAAGAGATCCCACGTGTGCAGCGCTAGTTCGGACGCCGTAGCCTCCGTCATCGGGTTGACCCAGACGCCGAGCGCCGCCTCCGCGAGTCCGGGCTCGCGGCCGCGGATCGGGCCGAGGAACAGCCGCTCCGGACGGAAATCGTTCACCGGGTAGTTGTCCCAGATGAGCGGCGGGCGTCCAAGCACGGACGTGATGGCGCGGGCGTCGTCCACGGTGATCGTCGGCGAGACGACCTTCGGCCCCGTCCAGATGATGGGGACTTCGGCCGGCACCGTGGCCGCCAGCGCGGCACGGTAGGGGGTCGCCTCCGTCCCGTGGTACTCCGTGGGACAGAAGTACAGGCGAAACTCCGGGTCGCGCTCGCGGCCCGCCCGCCAAAGGCGCGCGACGAGCTCCCCCTGCGCGCGGCCCAGCGCCGCCGGACCCTCCCCGTAGACGGCGACATCCGCCGGCCGCAGGACGGGGTCGACGTCGTCCAGCGCGAGAAGGAAGCGCCGCACCCCGCGTTCCCACAGCACGTCCCACTTCCGCCAGATGGCGGCTTCGTCGTCCGGGTCGCTGTACACGATGTCCAGGCCCGGGCTCAGCCCGAACACGAAGCGGACGTCCCCGTGCTGCAGGTAGGCGAGGACGTCGTCGAACGTGATCATCTCGACCTTGGGGTACGGCTCCCGCCAGCGCTTCCTGTGGTACGGGTCGTCCTTCGGCGCGTAGACGAATTCGTTGAAGCCGCGCTGCTTCATGAAGGTGACGACTTCCCGCCGATCGCGCGGCGTCCACGGGCGGCCGTAGAACCCCTCGACGACGCCACGGATCCTGAAGTGCGGCATCGTCACGCCTCGAGCTTCGCGAGCTCTTCGTCTGAGATGCTCAGGTTCGTGTACACGTTCTGCACGTCGTCGTGGTCTTCCAGGGCCTCGATCAAGCTCAGCGCCTGCTGCGCCGTCTTGCCTTCCAGCTGCACTTCCGTGGTCGGCAGCATGGTGAGCTCCGCGTCGGCGAACACGTAGCCCTGCGCCTCAAGCGCGTCCTTGACCGCCTGGAAGTCGTCGTACGCGGTGACGATCTGGAACGAGTCGTCCTCGACGCGCACGTCCTCCGCGCCCGCCTCCGCCGCGTGCAGGAGCAACTCCTCTTCGTCCACGGGCGTCGCCTGCCGGTCGATCACGAGCAGTCCCTTGCGCTCGAACATCCAGGCGACGCATCCCGACTCGCCGAGGCTCCCCCCGTGCCGGCTGAAGAGGTGCCGGATCTCGCTCGCGGTGCGGTTGCGGTTGTCGGTGAGGATCTCCATGAGCACGGCCACACCGCCCGGCGCGTAGCCTTCATAGGTGACCGCCTCGAGGTTCATGCCTTCCTCGAGGCCGGCGCCGCGGCGAATCGCCCGCTCGATGTTCTCGGCGGGCACGCCCGCGTCCTTGGCCCGCTCGATGGCGATCTTCAACCGGGTGTTGGCGGCCGGATCCGGGCCTCCGGCCTTGGCGGCCGCCATGATCTCCTTCGACATCTTGGAGTAGAGCGCGCCCTTCTTCGCGTCCTGGCGGCTCTTGCGATGCATGCGGTTATGCCACTTGGAGTGACCGGCCATCGCGCCCAACCTCCCTCAACGACGATGGATGTTCGACTCCGCCTCAGGAAACGTCGTCCGGCGTCGGCGGCATGTGACGCTTGTGCTCGCTGCGCCGGTGCATCTCGGCGATCCTCGCCGCGACCTCCGGCGCGACGGCCGACGCGCCCCTTCGAATGTAAGCGTCCAATTCCTCGTACGTGAAGCCCATCTCGGCCTCGTCGCTCTGGCCTTCCCACAGCCCGGCGGACGGCGTGCGCTCCACGATCGCGGCCGGCAAGCCGAGCGCCCGGCCGAGCAGGCGCACCTCGGTCTTCACGAGGTGGCCGATGGGAAGCAGGTCGACGCCGCCGTCGCCCCACTTCGTAAAGTAACCCACGTACAGCTCGCTCGCGTTGCCGGTGCCGGCGACCAGCGCGTTCTTCTGCGCCGCCATGAAGTTGAGGGCGATCATGCGCAGGCGCGGCTTGACGTTCGCCCGCGCAAGGGGCTTGGCCGGGCCGCCCGCGGCCTCCAGAACGGGCAGCAGCGCGTCGAAGGCTGCGTCGAGTTCCACGGTCTGCGCCTCGATTCCCAGATGCCGGGCCACCAGGCGCGCGTCACGCGCGTCCGCCTCGGCCGAGTGGCACGGCAGAATGTAGCCCCATACGCGGCCGGGCAGCGTGCGCGAGGCGATCGCGGCGACGACGGCGGAGTCGACGCCACCCGACAGGCCCACGACGACGCCCGAGGCTCCGGCGTCCTTCACGCGGGTCGCGAGCCACTCGCCAATCCGCTCGGCCTCGGCTTCCGCCCAACGAACGTCACGCACCTCGCCGATCTCGGCCAACGTCACGCCCTCCTTCGTGCTGCCTGCCCCTTGGCCATCCCGTCATAGGGCGACCTCGCTGCGCCCCGTCGGTGCTCGCTTCGGCCGCCCTGTGACGGCGGGCGCGCCAACCCGCGATACGCGCTCCGGTACGGTGCCGTCCCGCGCTCAGGCGCGGCGCAGGCGGACAAAGCGCCGCCGACCCACCTGCAGCACGGAGCCGTCCTGCCAGGCGACGTCCCCCTCGATGCCGGCGACGCGCACCCCGTCCACGCGCACGGCGCCCTCCGCCACGAGCCTGCGGGCCTCGCTCTTGCTGGAGGCCAGCCCGGCCGCGCACAGCATCTCCACGATCCCCAGCCCGGGGGCCACACGCGCCTCCGGCATTTCCTCCGGCAGCTCCCGCTGTTGGAACACCCGCCGGAAGTGCGCCTCGGCCGCCTCGGCCGCGGCGGGCCCGTGGTACAGCCGGACGATCTCCCTCGCAAGGCGCATCTTCGCGTCCCGCGGGTTCAATTGGCCGGCCTCCATGTCGCGTTCCATGGCGCGAATCTCGGCCAGCGGCACATCCGTGACCAGCTCGAAGTAGCGAACGATCAGCGGGTCCGGCAGCGACATCGCCTTGCCGTACATCTCCTCCGGCGGCTCGTCGATGCCGATGTAGTTGCCCAGGCTCTTGCTCATCTTCTGCACGCCGTCGAGCCCCTCGAGCAGCGGCATGTTGAGCATGATCTCGGGATCCTGGCCGTAGTGCCGCTGGATCTGCCGGGCCATGAGGATGTTGAACGTCTGGTCCGTACCGCCGAGTTCGACGTCGATGCGCAGCGCGACGGAGTCGTACCCCTGCATCAGGGGATAGAAGAATTCGTGCAGGGAGATGGGGCGCTCCTCCCGGAAGCGCTTGGCGAAGTCGTCCCGCTCCAGCATCCGCGCGACGGTGACGCTGGCCGCGAGCCGCACGACGTCCTCGAACGCGAGCGGCGCCAGCCACTGCGAGTTGAACACCACGTGCGTGCGGGCGGGATCGAGGATCTTGAACACCTGGGTCTCGTACGTCCTGGCGTTTGCCGCCACTTCCTCGGCGCTCAGCTGCTTCCGCGTCTCCGACTTGTCCGTGGGATCGCCGATGCGTCCGGTGAAGTCTCCGATGACGAAGTAGACCTCGTGGCCCAGGTCCTGGAATTGCCGCAGCTTCCTCAAAACGACGGTGTGTCCGAGATGGATGTCCGGCGCCGTGGGGTCGGCCCCCAATTTCACGCGCAGCGGGCGCTTCTCGGACAGGGCCTGCGCGATGCGGTCGAGTAATTCGTCTTCCGTGACGATTTGGGTGGCGCCCCGGCGCAGGGCGTCCAGCTGCTCCTGGGCCTCGCGCAGGATCCCGGGATCCCGTACCTTCATGCAAACGTCTCCATCCGCGGGAAAAGTTCGTGGAACATCATAGCACGTCCCGCCGCTGAGAGAGCCGGGGCGCCGAGTTATGTATAATGGAGCGTGTTTGGGGGGGCGAACCCGTGACCGGCTCGCGCGGCGAAAGCCGCAAAGATCGTCGCAACGCCCGTTCCGGGCGCCGGCGCAGGGTCCGCTGGGGGCGCGTCCTGTTCCTCGCCGTGCTCCTCGTCCTGCTGGCGGGCGGCGGCGCGGCGGCTGCGCTTGTCGTCGAAGCCGTGCGCACGCTTCCTTCCATCGACCAGCTCCGCCCCCAACCCGCGCTGACGTCCATCATCTACGACATCCACGGCAACCCCGCGGTGGACATCCCGGCGATCGAAAACCGTTTGCCCGTGGACATCGACAAGGTCCCCAAGCACGTGCAGGACGCGGTCGTCGCGATCGAGGACGCGCGCTTCTGGCAGCACCACGGCATCGACCTGATCGGCATCGCGCGCGCCGTCGTCCGGGACCTGACGGGCGGCCACCTGCAGGGCGGCAGCACGATCACCCAACAGCTCGCGCGAAATGCCTTCCCGATCGGCACCCAGAGGACGCTGAAGCGCAAGATCCAGGAGGCCATCCTGGCCATCGAGCTCGAACGCAACCTGACGAAGAAGGAAATCCTGCAGGGCTACCTGACCTGGGTGCCCTTCGGCAACCACGCCTACGGAATCGAGGCGGCCGCGCGCACGTACTTCGACAAGCCGGCGAGCGAACTGACGCTCGAAGAGGGGGCCCTGCTCGCCGGGTTGCCCAACGCGCCGTCCGCCCTCAACCCGTTCGTCCACCCGCAGGCCGCGCTGGAGCGGCGCAACCTCGTCCTCGACCGCATGGCGGATCTGGGCTTCATCACTCGCGCCCAGGCGGAAGAGGCGAAGAAGAAGCCGCTGGGCGTCAAGCGCGGCGAGGTGGCGGGCCCGAACGACTACAAATACCCGTATTTCGTGGATTACGTCATCGACCAGCTTGAGGCGAAAGGCTTCACGGACCAGCAGATCTTCAGCGGCGGGCTCCACGTGTACACGACGCTCGACCCGCAGGTGCAGGAGTCCATCGAGAAGGCCGTGGCGGACAACTTCGCCGCTCTGGCCAAGACGGACAAGAAGTTCTCGCCCGACGCGCAGCCCGAGATCGAGACGGCCGCCGTGATCATCGACCAGCACAACGGGTACATCCTGGGCATGGTCGGCGGGCGCAAGCACGAGCACGCGCGGGACCTGAACCGCGTGTGGCAGGCGCAGCACCAACCCGGGTCGGCGATCAAGCCCCTCGCCGTGTACACGCCGGCGTTCGCGCTGGGGTACTCGCCCGCCACGGTGGTCGACGACCGTCCCTACCTCATCAAGACGCCCGGCTCCCCCGCGTGGGTGCCGCAGAACTACGACAACGCGTACCAGGGCCTGACGACGATCCGCGAGGCCGTGCGCCGCTCGGTCAACGCCGTGGCGGCCGCGACGCTGCAGATGATCGGGGTCGACAACGGCTTCGAGTACGCGCAGAAGCTTGGCCTCGTTCACCTTGACCCCAAGCGCGACCGGATCCCGTCACTTGCGCTGGGCGGCGTCACCTACGGCCTCACGCCGCTGGAGGTGGCCAACGCGTACGCCACGCTGGCGAACGGCGGCGTGCGCACGCAGCCGATGGCCATCCTCAAGGTGACGGACAGCCAGGGGCACGTGCTCACGGACGGCAGCGGCAAGCCCGCCGAGTACAGCCCCAAGTTCACGCCCGTCGTCAGCCCGCAGGTGGCGTACCTGATGACGGACGTGCTGCGCAGCGTCGTCGACCCGTACCCCAGCGCGTCCGGGTGGATCCTGCCCTTCGGCACGGCGCCGCGGGCGCACATCGACGGCTGGCCGGTGGCCGGCAAGACAGGCACGACCAGCGAGGAGAAGTCGGTCTGGTTCGCCGGGTACACGCCGAAGTACACGGGCGTCGTGTGGATCGGGTACGACCACGAGCGCAAGCTGGGCAACGCCGCGTCCGGCGGCCGGTGGGCGGCGCCGCTGTGGCACGACATGATGGCGGGCGCGTTGAAGGGCCAGAAGCCCACGGACTTCCCGCGGCCGGACGGCATCGTCCAGCGCGAGATCGACATCAAGTCGGGCAAGCTGGCCGGCCCCGACACGCCGCCGCAGTACCGGCGCGTCGAGGTGTTCATCGCCGGCACGGAGCCCACGGACGTGAGCGACGTGTGGGTGGCACGCCAGGTGGCCGCCGGCCACGAGGACCTGCTCTGGTCCGCCGGCTGCCCGTATCCGCCGGTCACGAAGACGTTCCTGAACCGGGAGCCGTTCGGGTTCGCCCAGGTCGAGCCGATCGCGCGCGCGTATTACGGGAGCCGGTACACCGATCAGCGGGCCATCAACTGGATCCCGAAGGACATGTGGCTCGCGCCGCCAACCCAGACCTGCGGCAGCGGCCAACCGGCGCAGCCGCCGTCCAGCGAGACGTCCGCCGGCACCCATGAACCGATCACCGTGAACGTCACCGTCAGCACGCATCACATCGATCCGGTGGCGATCGAAGCGCACGTCGGGCAGCAGGTGACGCTGGTCATCCGGAATGCCGACAAGGACGTCCAGCACGAGCTGAAGGTCGACGGGTGGGACTTCGACGTGAAGATCCCGCCCGGCGAGACGGTGACGGTCACCGTGGTGCCGCACAAGGCGGAGGCGCCCACCATGCGCTGCGTGGAAGAAGGTCACGTCGACGAACTGGCTCGCTGGTTCATCACCGAATAAGAGAGGCACATCGGCCGTGGCGATCTCGCCGTTCATCGAGTTCAGCCGCGAGGAGTGGGCGGCCCTGCGGGCCAACACCCCCCTCACCCTGTCGGAGAGCGACCTCGACCGCCTCCGCGGCCTGAACGAGCGGCTGTCGATGGACGAGGTCGTCGACATCTACCTGCCGCTCTCGCGGCTCCTCAACCTGTACGTGGCCGCCACGCAGGACCTGCACCGGGCGACGCACACGTTCCTCGGCGACCCCGGCACGAAGGTGCCCTTCGTGATCGGCATCGCGGGCAGCGTGGCCGTCGGCAAGAGCACGACGGCCCGCATCCTGCAGGCGCTGCTGTCCCGCTGGCCGAACAGCCCGCGGGTCGACCTCGTCACCACCGACGGCTTCCTGTATCCCAACCGCGTTCTGGAAGAGCGCGGCCTGATGCACCGCAAGGGCTTTCCGGAGAGCTACGACCTGCGCCGGCTCCTGCAGTTCATGTCGGACCTGAAGTCGGGCGTGCCGGAGGTGCGCGCGCCCGTGTACTCGCACCTGCGATACGACATCGTGCCGGGCGAGTACCAGGTCGTCCGGCGGCCGGACATCGTCATCGTCGAGGGGTTGAACGTGCTCCAGACGGGCCCGTCCAGCAACGGGCCGCGCGTGTTCGTGTCCGACTTCTTCGACTTCTCGATCTATGTCGACGCGGACCCGGACCTCATCCGGGGCTGGTACGTCGAACGGTTCCTGACGTTGCGGGAGACGACCTTCCGCGACCCGTCCTCGTACTTCCACCGCTTCGCCGAGCTGACCACCGAGGAGGCGGTGGCGACGGCGCGCCGGATCTGGGAGGAGATCAACCAGAAGAACCTCGTGGAGAACATCCTGCCCACGCGCTGGCGCGCGCGGCTCATCCTTGAGAAGGGGCCCGACCACGCGGTACAGCGGGTGCGGCTGCGGAAGATTTAAGGCGAACCGGGCGCGGCCTACCGCGCCACGCCCGGTTCCGTCTGCCGGCGCGGGTCGAGGAGCCGGTTCACCTCGTCCTCGGGGAGGATCCCCGCCTCCATCACCAGCTCGCGCACCGTCCGCCGCGTCTCGTAGGACTTCTTCGCGATCTCGGCCGCGCGGTCGTAGCCGATCACCGGCGCGAGCACCGTCACCATCGCCAGGCTCTGCTCCACGAGGCTCTCCGCGCGCTCCCGATCGGCCTTCAGGCCGCGGATGCACTGGCGGTCGAAGTTGTCCGCCGACGCGGCCAGGAGATCGATCTGCTGGAGCAGGTTGTAGGCGAGCACCGGCATCATCACGTTGAGCTCGAAGTTGCCGTGCTGCCCCGCCGTGGTGATGGCGACGTCGTTCCCGAAGACCTGGGCGCAGACCATCATCACGGATTCGCAGATGACCGGGTTCACCTTGCCCGGCATGATGCTGGAGCCGGGCTGGACGGCCGGCAGGATCAGCTCGCCGAGGCCGCAGCGGGGCCCCGAGCCCAGCCAGCGGATGTCGTTCGCGATTTTCATGAGGGACACGGCCACCGTCTTGAGCGCGCCGCTCATGAACACGGCGGCGTCCCGCGCGGCCTGCGCCTCGAAGTGGTTCTCCGCCTCGCGGAAGCGGACGCCGGTGAGTTCGGACAGCCGCGCCGCCATGCGCGCGCCGAACTCCGGGTGCGTGTTGATGCCCGTGCCGACGGCCGTGCCGCCCTGCGCCAGCTCGCGCAGGTCCTCGGCGGCGGCGCGCACGCGCCGGATGCTGTGGTCGATTTGGCTCGCGTAGCCGCTGAACTCCTGGCCGAGGCGGATCGGCGTGGCGTCCTGCAGGTGCGTGCGGCCGATCTTGACGATGTCGTCGAACTCGCGCGCCTTCTCCTCAAGCCCCTCCCGCAGCCGCTCAAGGGCCGGCAACAGTCGCTTCTCGACCTGCTCAAGCGCCGAGACGTGGATGGCCGTGGGGATGCTGTCGTTGCTCGACTGGCCCATGTTGACGTGGTCGTTCGGGTGGACCGCCTTGGCGCCGCGCGGCTCGCCCAGGAGTTCCGCCGCGCGGTTGGCGATGACTTCGTTCGCGTTCATGTTCGTCGAGGTGCCCGACCCCGTCTGGAAGATGTCGAGGACGAACTGGTCGTCCCAGCGCCCGTCCGCCACCTCCTGGGCGGCCTTCACGATGGCTTCGCCCAGGCGCCGGTCGAGCAGCCCCAGTTCCATGTTGACCTCGGCCGCGGCTCGCTTGATGAGTCCCATGGCGCGGATGAAACTGCGGGGAAACCGAAGGCCGCTGATGGGGAAGTTGAGCACCGCCCGCTGCGTCTGCGCGCCGTAGTAGGCGTTCGCGGGCACCTGCATCTCGCCCATGGAGTCGCGTTCCACGCGGTATTCCGACATCGCTTCACATGGCCTCCTTCAGTGTGGTGCGCGGGCGACGCGCCGCAAGCGCGTCGAACACGGGTCAGCCGTCCCGCAGCTGGCAGACCGTCGTGCCCGCGCCGCCCTCCTCCGCCGTCCCCGGCCGGAACGAGGCGACCAGCGGGTGCGAGGCGACGAAGCGGCGCACGGCCTGCCGCAGCGCGCCCGTGCCCTTTCCGTGGACGAGGCGGACCGTCCGCAGGCCCGCCAGATACGCGTCGTCGAGGTACTTGTCCACGAGCGGCAGCGCCTCGTCGACGGTCAACCCGTGCAGGTCGAGTTCCGGGCGGGCGCCGGGCGGCCGGCCCTCCGCCAGCTGGACGCGGGTCCGGCCGGAAGATCCGGCCGACGGGGACCCCGCCCGGCCGCCGGGGCGCGCGGCGCCCTCGACCACTGCGAGATCGGCGCGGGGCACGGTGACGCGCATGACGCCCACCTGCACGGCGACGAGATCTTCGGCGTCCGGGGCGGCCAACACCTCCCCCTCAAGCCTCAGGCTGCGCACGTAAAACGTCCGGCCCGGGATGACGTCCTCGGCGGCCGGTACGCGGCCCGCCTCGTCCCCTCGCCCGCCCGGCGCGGGGGACGCCTCGCCCGACAGCGCGCGGTCGCGCCGGCGGAGTTCTGCGAGCGCCGCCTCGGCCTTCTCCGCGGCTTCAGCGGCCGTCTCCTCATGAAGGCGACGGCGGGCCTCGGCAACGATCGCCTCCAGTTCGGCGCGCGCCTGGCGCACATACTCCCGCGCCTTCTCCCGAGCCTCCCGGGCCAGCGCGGCACGCTCACGCTCCAGCGATTCCAGCCGTTGCCGCGCCAGCGCCGCCTGCTCGTCGGCCTCGCGCCGCGCCCGCTCGGCCGCCTCGCGCTCCCTGTGCAGATCGTCGCGCAACTCGGCCAGTTCTTCCAGCAGGTCGGCCACCTCCCGGTTCTCCACGGAGAGGTACTCCCGCGCCCGGGCCAGGATGTCTCCGGGCAG
Organism: Clostridia bacterium; assembly: GCA_019683875.1. Lineage (NCBI taxonomy): Bacteria > Bacillati > Bacillota > Clostridia > Clostridia bacterium. The sequence continues at coordinate 3,177 of JADGHN010000007.1, read as the reverse complement.
CCCGAGCCGCGCCGCGATGGCGAACGCGTTGCTCTTGCCCGGCAGGCCGATCGTCAGGCGATACGTGGGCCGGAGCGTCTCCGCGTCGAACTCCACGGAGGCGTTCCGCATGCCGGGCTCCCGGTAGGCGAACGCCTTGAGCTCCGAGTAGTGCGTGGTGGCCATGGTGAGGCAACCGCGCTGCTGGAACGTCTGCAGGATCGCCATGGCCAGCGCGGCGCCTTCCGCGGGGTCGGTCCCGGCGCCGAGCTCGTCGAGCAGCACCAGCGCCCCGCGGCGCGCGCGGCCCACCATCTCCACGATGTGGCTCATGTGGGAGGAGAAGGTCGAGAGGTTCTGCTGCACGCCCTGCTCGTCGCCGGCATCGCAGAAGACCTGGGGAAACACGGGCAGGCGGCTGCCCGGCAGGGCGGGCACGTGCAGCCCGCACTGCGCCATCACCGCGAGAAGCCCGACCGTCTTCAGGCTGACGGTCTTGCCGCCGGTGTTCGGCCCCGTGATGACGAGCGTGCGGATCTCGCCGCCCAGCCGCACGTCGATCGGCACGACGTGCCCCGTGAGCAGCGGATGGCGCGCGCCGCGAAGGTCGACCGCCTCGCCGTCCAGCCCCTCGGGTTCCACGGCGTCCATCGCCGCGCTCAGGCGGGCGCGGGCGGCGATCAGGTCGAGCTCTGCCAGCGCGTCGACGGTGGCGCGCAGCGCGAGGGCCTCGGCCCGCACCCGCTCGCTCAACTCGGCGAGGATCCGCTCCTCCTCGTCGCGGATGGCGGCCTCCACGCGGCGCAGCTCGTTGTTGATCTCGACCACCGCCATCGGCTCGACGAAGACCGTGGCGCCGGACGAGGACGTGTCGTGGACCACGCCCGGCACGCTGGCGCGGTGCTCCGCCTTGACCGGCACGACGTACCGGCCCGCCCGCAGCGTGACGATCGGTTCCTGGAGGAACGGCGCCAGCGCCGGCGAGCGGGCGAGCGAATCCAGGCGCTCGCGCAGGCGGGCGCTGAGGGACCGGTGCTGCCGGCGCAGGCGGGCCAGTTCCGGGCTCGCCCCGTCGACGACGAGGCCGTCGGCGTCCACGGCCGCCTCGATGGCCGCGGCGAGCCGGGCGTGGTCGCCGAGCGTCTCGGCGCGGTCGGCCAGCGTGGGCGCCTGCTCCCGCCGTGCGCGCAGGTGCTTGGCCAAGCGCGCGGCCGCGCGCGCCGTCGACGCGACGGCCCACAGCTCCGCGCCGTCCAGCCGCCCGCCCTTCTCCGCGCGCGCCACCGCCGCGCGGATGTCGCGCACGCCGTCGAAGGGAAGCCCGTGGCCCTCGTCCAGCAGCCGGCGCGCCTCCGTGGTCTCCGCCTGCGCGCGGCGCACGGCCAGCCGCCCCGCCAGCGGCCGCACCCGGCGCGCCAGCTCCGCGCCCATCGGCGTGGCGGCGCGCTCGGCGAGCCGCTCCACGATCGCCGGAAAGTCGAGCGCCGCGAGGGTGCGCTCGGTCGTCTCAAGGTGGTGCGTCGTCATGGCCGCTCCCCGTGGCGTGTTCTCGCGCAAACGGCCGCGCGGGCGTGGCGCGCGGCCGTTCCGCCGCCGGATGCGCTCCGGTCCCGCGGGGCTGGCGCGTGTAACCGCATCACGCAGCCCCGGTGAAGGTCCCGTACAAAAGTAGCACGTTTGCCGCCACTATCAGGAGCCCCACGCCCACGGCCGTCCAGAGGACCGGCCCGCGCACGGGCTCTCCGCCCATCACGCGCGGGTTGGCGGCGAGGTACAGGAGCGCCGCCACGGTGAACGGCAGTTGCAGGCTGAGGAACACCTGGCTCAGGACCAGCACGCGGAAGGCGTCCACGCCGAGCGCCACCACGAGGAGCGCCGGCACCATCGTCACAAGGCGCATCCAGAACACGCTGATCTTCCGGCCGACGAACCCTTCCAAAATCGTCTGGCCGGCCAGCGTGCCCGTCACGGACGAGGACAGCCCCGCGGCGAGCAGCGCCACGGCGAACGCGGCCGCCGCCATGGGGCCGAGCAGCGGGGCGAGCGTGCGGTGCGCGCCCTCGATCGATTCCACCGTGAGACCGTGCCCCGCGAACACCGCGGCCGCCATCACGATCATCGAGGCGTTGACGAGCCAGGCGACGTTCAGGGCGACCGCCGTGTCCGCGTACGCGAAACGGAGCGCGCGGCGGTTGTGCTCGTCGTCCCCCTCACGCCGCCGGCTCAGCACCACGGACGAGTGGAGGAACACGTTGTGAGGCATCACGGTCGCGCCCAGGATGCCGATGGCGATGAGCAGGGCCGACTGCGATCCCAGCCGCGGCACCAGCGTCCCGACCGCGATCGAGTGCCAGTCGGGGCGCGCAAGCCAGACTTCAAGCACGTACGCGAGCCCGACGACGCCGACCAGCGCGAGAATGACGGCTTCCAGACGCCGCGCGGCGCGGCCGGAGATGAAGAGAATGCCCAGCACCACGGCCGCGGTGACCAGCACGGCCGCGACCAGCGGGATCCCCAGAAGCAGGTGAAAGCCAAGCGCCGCCCCCAGGAACTCGGCCAGGTCGGTGGCCATGGCGGCCAGTTCCGCCGTGGCGAAGAATCCCCATGCCGCCCACACCGGCAGGTGGCGCTTGGCGTTGGCGGCCAGGGAGGCCCCGCTGCGCAACCCAAGCGTCGCGGAGATGCCCTGCAGGAGGATGGCCATGAGATTGCTGGCGAGGACGACCCACAGCAGGCGGTAGCCGAAGTTCGAACCGGCGGCGATGTCCGTCGCCCAGTTTCCCGGGTCCATGTAGCCGACGCTGACGAGAAACGCCGGGCCGAAGAACGGCAGCGCGCGGCGGATCCAGCCGGCAAACGTGGCGGCCAGCTGCGGACGCCTTGCCGCGTGACCGAACGCTTCCGCTCCCGCCTCCGACCCTCCCCATCCCTCGAACGGCGGCGCCATCACAATCCTCTCCTCAATCTCGCCGAATTTCTCATGCGTGAACCGCGACCGCGTCCGCCACGCGACCGCTGACAAGAAAGTCGCGGCCGTCACACTCGACGCGCATGCTGCCGTCAAACGGCTCCCGTTCCAGGACGCGCACGCGCGCGCCCGGCTTGAGGCCCAGATCGCCCAGGTGGCGCAACAGTGCGGCGTGGCCCCCCACCCCCCGCCCCCCCCCCGCCCGCGCCCCCCCCCCCCCCGGCCCCGGG
>JADGHN010000006.1 GCA_019683875.1 Clostridia bacterium | reverse complement strand
GCGATCGTGGCGTCCCACAGCTACACGTGGCCGGAGACGCTTGACGTCATGGGCTGGGACGTGTCCTCGCGAGGCCTGCACGTCATCTTCTCCCGAAGCATTCCGGCCATCGTCCGGCGCCACGTGTGGGTGCAGACGGCCGCCTTCCTCGAACGGCGGGGCGTGCCTTTGGAAGCAGTCCGCCGCTTCGTCGTCCACCCGGGTGGGCCCAAGGTGCTCGACGCCTACCGCGAGAGCTTCGGCCTCGACGAGGCGCGCCTCTCCGCCGCCCGCGAGGTGCTTCGCGAGTACGGCAACATGTCCTCGCCGACGGTGCTGTTCGTGCTGGAACGCGCGCTGCGCGACCCGCCGCCGCCCGGCGCGGCCGGCCTGGTGGCGGCGCTCGGTCCCGGGTTCACCAGCGAGCAGGTGCTCCTCCAATGGTAGGCGCAGCCCCGGGCGGCCTGGCGCTGGAGCTGGCCGGTTTCATGGCGGCCCAGCGTGTCGCGGAGCTCCTTCTGTCCGCGGCCAACGCGCGGCGGCTGCGGGCGATGGGTGCGGTGGAGGCCGGCCGCGAGCACTATCGCTGGATCGTCGGGTTGCACGCGGCCTTTCTGCTCTCGCTGGCTACTGAGGGGGCTGCATCCCGGCCACCCGTGGCGTGGCCCTGGGCGCTCGCGCTCTTCGCGCTTGCGCAGGCGCTGCGGTATTGGGCGATCGCCGCGCTGGGCCGTCGCTGGACGACGCGCGTGTGGGTGCTGCCCGGCGCGCCGCTTGTTCGCCGCGGACCCTACCGCATTCTGCGCCACCCCAACTACGTGGCCGTCATGGCGGAGTTCGTGGCCGCGCCCCTCGCGGCCGGCGCGTACCTGACGCTGCTGGTCTTCGCGCCGCTCAATGCGTGGCTCCTCTGGCGCGTGCGGATTCCGGCTGAGGAGGCGGCCCTCGGCGGGTGAGCACGGCGAGAGCGGGCCCGGCCCGGCCCCATGCTAAAATTCCGGTATGCCCGACATCCGCAACTTCTGCATCATCGCGCACATCGACCACGGCAAGTCCACCCTCGCGGACCGTCTCATCGAGCGGACGGGGACGCTCACCGCGCGCGAGATGGCGGAGCAGGTGCTCGACACCATGGAGCTCGAGCGCGAGCGTGGCATCACGATCAAGGCGCAGGCGGTGCGCATGGTGCACCGCGACGCCGGCGGGCGCGAGTTCATCCTGAACCTCATCGACACCCCCGGCCACGTCGACTTCGGCTACGAGGTCTCGCGCGCGCTGGCCGCCTGCGAGGGGGCGCTGCTCGTCGTCGACGCCACGCAGGGCGTGGAGGCGCAGACGCTCGCCAACTTTCACCTCGCGCTGGACCACGGGCTGACGATGATCCCCGTCGTCAACAAGATCGACCTGCCGGCGGCCGACGTGGACCGCGCCCGGCAAGAACTGGGCGAGCTCGGCTTCTTGCCGGAAGAGTGCATTCCGGTGTCCGCCAAGGAGGGGATCGGCATCGACGACGTCCTCGCGGCGATCGTCGAGCGGATCCCGCCGCCCGCGGGCGATCCGGACGCGCCGCTAAAGGCGCTGATCTTCGACTCCCGCTTTGACCCGTACAAGGGCGTGATCGCGTACGTGCGCCTCTTCGACGGCGCGGTGCGGCCCGGCGACCGGATCGCGCTCATGCAGTCCGGGAAGACGTACGAGGTGACGGAGGTCGGCGTCTTCCGGCCGCACGCCGCCCCGGTGGCGTCCCTTTCGGCGGGCGAGGTCGGCTACGTCGCCGCCGGCATCAAGACGATCCGCGACTGCCGCGTGGGCGACACGATCACGCACGCCGACCGCCCGGCGGCCGCCGCGCTGCCGGGCTATCGCCCCGTCACGCCGATGGTGTACGCGGGCGTCTATCCTGTCGACAGCCAGGACTACACCGACCTGCGCGAGGCGCTGGAGAAGCTCCAGCTGAACGACGCGGCGCTCGTCTTCGAGCCGGAGACGTCGGCGGCGCTCGGCTTCGGCTTCCGCTGCGGCTTCCTCGGCCTCCTGCACCTCGACGTCGTCCAGGAGCGCCTGGAGCGGGAGTACGGGCTGAACCTGATCACGACGGCGCCGAGCGTCGTGTACCGCGTCCGCAAGACGAACGGCGAGACGCTGCACGTCGACAACCCGGCCAAGCTTCCCGACCGTTCGACGATCGCCGCCATTGAGGAGCCGGTCGTCAAGGCCGTGATCATGACACCCAACGACTACGTCGGCGCGGTGATGGAGCTTTGCCAGGAACGGCGCGGCACGTTCGTGGACATGGAGTACCCCAGCCCCGACCGCGCGAAGCTCAGCTACCTCCTGCCGCTGGCGGAGATCATGTTCGACTTCTTCGACCAGTTGAAGAGCCGCACCCGCGGCTACGCCACGCTCGACTACCGGCTCGAGGGGTACGTCGAATCGGATCTGGTGAAGCTCGACATCCTCGTCAACGGCGCACCCGTCGACGCGCTCAGCGTGATCGTCCACCGCAGCCAGGCCGCCACGCGCGGCCGCCGGCTCGTGGAGCGGTTGCGCGACATCATCCCGCGCCAGCAGTTCGAGGTGCCGATCCAGGCCGCCGTCGGCGGCAAGATCATCGCGCGGGAGACGGTGCGCGCGCTGCGCAAGGACGTCCTCGCGAAGTGCTACGGCGGCGACGTGACGCGCAAGCGCAAGCTCCTTGAGAAGCAGAAGGAAGGCAAGAAGCGGATGAAGCAGATCGGGCAGGTGGAGATCCCGCAGGAGGCGTTTCTCGCCGTGCTGCGCACGGGGGACGAGGAGTGAAGTGGGGGCTTTACGTCCACCTGCCGTTCTGCCTCGCCAAGTGCTACTACTGTGACTTTGCGGTGGCGCTGTGGAAGCCCGGGCGCCCGGAGGCGTACGTCGACGTGCTGATTCAGGAGGCGCGCGACGTGCGACGCCACGGGCCGCCGGTGCGGCCCGCGGGCGCGGGTGCGGCGTCGTGCGTCCGCCTGCCGGCGCCGGAGACGCCCCCGGCCACGCTCTATTACGGGGGCGGCACGCCCACCGTCACGCCCATCGACGCCTTCGCGCGCCTGCACCGGGAGCTCGTCGCGTTGTTCGGCCTCGACCCGGCCGCGGAAGTCACCGTGGAAGCGAACCCCGAGACGGTGGACGCCGCGTACCTTGAGCAATTGCGCGCCATCGGCGTCAACCGGCTCAGCATCGGCGTGCAGGCGGTAAGCGAGCGCCTCCTTCGACAGCTCGGCCGGCGGCACGACGCGGCGGCGGTGCGCCGCGCCGTGGCCGCCGCGCGGCGGGCGGGGTTCGCGAACCTCAACCTCGACGTGATGTTCGGCCTGCCCGGCCAGACGGCCGAGGACTGGGAGGCGACGCTCGATTTCGTCCTGGAGCTCGCGCCGGAGCACGTCTCGGCGTACGGGCTGCAGATCGAGGAGGGCACGCCGTTCCACCACTGGATCCGCAACGGCCGCCTGCCGCAGCCGGACGACGAGCTCGCCGCGCGCATGTTCCGCCGCGCCCGGGAGCGCCTCAGCCGGGCGGGCTACGAGCACTACGAGATCTCCAACTACGCGCGGCCGGGGTTCGCGTCGCGCCACAACCTGCTGTACTGGGAAAACGGCGCCTACCTCGGCCTCGGCGTGGGCGCCCACTCGCACTGGCACGGCTGGCGCTGGGGCCACACGAAAAACCTGCGCGAGTACCGCGAGGCGGTCGCGAGCGGCCGGCCTCCGACCGACGCGGACGGCGCGCGCGCCGTGCCGGCGCGGGAGGCGCTCGGCGACGCGATGATCCTCGGCCTCCGCCGGATCCGGGGCGTCGACCTCGACGAGCTCGCGGCGCGGTACGGCGAGGATCCGCGCGAAGTGTGGCGGGCGGAGCTGGCGGAGCTGTCCGGCCGGGGGCTGCTGCGCGTCGACGGCGCCCGCGCGCGGCTGACGGACGAGGGGCTGCTTCTCGGCAACCTCGTGTTCGAGGCGTTCGTGTAGGGATGGGGGGACGGGCCCCGCGGTGCGCGATCAGCGGGATGGCGCGGCAGGAAACGTATTTCGTGAATCGAAAGGCTGTTCGTCACCCAAGAGGGCCTCGGGCCGCAGCGGCGGCGATGCGGCCCGGCGAAGGGGGATTGGGATCATCGACACGCAAAGCGTCTTGCACCTGTTGTCGGTCACGCCGGGCCCGTCCGGCCACGAGCGGGCCGTGGCGGACCGCGTCGCGGAACTGTTCGCTCCGTACTGCGACGAGATCCGCCGGGACGCGCTCGGCAACGTCATCGCGCTGAAACGGGGCAGCGGCAAGGGCCCCAAGGTCATGTGGGCCGCGCACATGGACGAGATCGGACTCATCGTCCGCGAGGTCCGGCCCGACGGGTTCCTGCGCGTCGCGCCCATCGGCGGCGTGGACGTGCGCAACATCGTGACGCAGGAGGTCGTCGTCCATGGGCGGCGGGACCTGCCGGGCATCATCGGCACGAAGCCGCCGCACCTGCTCACGGCTGACCAGCGGGACAAGGTCGTCCCGCTGCACGAGCTCTTCGTCGACATCGGCCTCGACGGGCCGCGGGCGGCGGAGCTCGTGCGCGTCGGCGACGTCATCACCATGCACCGCGAACCGGCGCGCCTCCAAGGACAGCGGTTCAGCGGCAAGGCCTTTGATGACCGCGCGTGCGTCACCGCCATGTGGGAAGGCCTGAAATTCTTGCAGGGCCTGCGCCACGAGGCGGACGTCTACGCCGTCGCCACCGTGCAGGAGGAGGTCGGCCTGCGCGGGGCCGTGACGGCCACTTTCGGCGTCCAACCGGACGTCGGCATCGCCATCGACGTCACGTTCGGCGACCAGCCCGGCGTCAAGAAGGATGATTCCGCACAGCTCGGCGGCGGGCCCGACATCACGCGCGGCGCGAACATCCATCCGGCCGTGTTCTCGCTTTTGAAGCAGACGGCGGAGGCGAACGGCATCCCCTTCCAGGTCTCCGTGGCGCCCGGGCAGACGGGCACCGACGCCTGGGCCATCCAGGTCACGCAGGCCGGGGTGCCGACCGGCCTCGTCAGCGTGCCGTTGCGGTACATGCACAGCACGGTCGAGACGGTCGACCTGAAGGACATCCGCGAGACCGGCCGGCTGCTGGCCCACTTCGCCGCGGCCTGCACCGCCGACGCGGCACGGGGGTGGTCCCATGGCGAATGACGCGCTCGAGACGCTCGCGGCGCTGAGCGAGCTGCCCGGCATCTCCGGCCAGGAGGACGCGGTGCGGGCCTACATCCGGGAGCGGGTCGCCGGCCGGGTGGACGAACTGCGGACGGACGCCCTCGGCAACCTCTTTGCCGTGAAGGGCGCGGGGAAGCCGGGGCCGCGCATCATGCTCGCGGCGCACATGGACGAGATCGGCCTGATCGTCACGCGCGTGGACGACGACGGGTTTCTGCGCTTCCGAAAGGTCGGCGGGATCGACGACCGCGTTCTCCTCGCGAAGACGGTGCACGTCGGTCCGAAGCGCCTGCCCGGCGTGATCGGCTCCAAGCCGATCCACCTGCAGGCTCCGGGGGAGCGCACGAAGGTCGTGCCGTCGGACGAGATGTACATCGACATCGGCGCGAAGGACAAGAAGGAAGCCGAGCGCCTCGCGGAGCCGGGCGACGGCGTCACCTTCGCCACGCGCTTCGGCGAGTTCGGCGAGGGTCTGGTCAAGGGCAAGGCGTTCGACGACCGCGCCGGCTGCGTCGTGCTCATGGAGGCGCTGGCCGTCGACTACGAGGCCCCGGTCCACGGCGTCTTCACCGTGCAGGAGGAGATCGGCCTGCGCGGCGCCCGCGTGGCGGCCTACGCCGTGGAGCCCGACGTGGCCATCGTGCTGGAGGGCACGCCGGCCGCGGACATCCCGCTTCAAGAAGGGGAGACGTCGTCCACGGTCCTCGGCAGGGGGCCGGCGCTCAGCTTCATGGACGGCTCCTCCATCGCCGACCGCGACCTGGTGCAGACGATCATCCGGGTCGCCGAGCGGGAGGGCATCCCGTGGCAATGGCGGCGCACGCAGGGGGGCGGCAACGACGCCGGCGCCATCCACCTGTCCAAGGCCGGCGTGCGCACGGCTTCGATCTCCGTGCCCTGCCGCTACATCCACACCCCCTGCGCCGTGCTCCACAAGGAAGACCTGCGGAACACGATCCGGCTCGTGCAGGCCGTGGTCGCGGAACTGGCGAGCCAGAGAAAGGCGTGATCGCGTGGAAGATCTGCTGAAGCGGCTTTCGGAGACCTGGGGACCGTCCGGCCGCGAGGCGCGCGTCCGCGCGCTCCTGCAGGAGATCCTGGGCGGCAAGGTCGACGAGATGCGCGTCGACGCGCTGGGCAACCTGATCTGCGTCAAGCGGCCGAAGGGGTCCGCCAAGGGCAAGCGCGTCATGTTCGCCGCGCACATGGACGAGATCGGCCTGATCGTCACCGACATCGACGAGCGCGGCTTCCTGCGCGTCGGCATGGTCGGCGGCGTGAGCCCGTACATCGCCGTCGGCCAGCGGGTGCTGTTCGAGAACGGCCTCGTCGGCTCCGTGAGCCACGAGCCGGCGGAGGGCGTCGACTTCGCCCAAGGGGAAGCGAACGACCTGAAGTTCCATAAGCTTTGGGTCGACGTCGGCGCGCGCAGCCGCGAGGAGGCCGAGAAGCTCGTCGGCTACGGCGCGATGGCCGTCTTCCATCGCCCGCTCGAGGCCAACGAGCGGGTCTTCATCGGCAAGGCGCTCGACGACCGCGTCGGCTGCGCCGTCCTCGCCCAGGCAGTGCTGGAGCTGGACGAGGTCGGGAACGAGGTCTACGCGGTGTTCACCGTGCAGGAGGAGGTCGGGCTGCGCGGCGCTCGGACGTCCGCGTACGGCGTCGATCCGGAAATCGGTTTCGCCATCGACGTGACCGGCACCGGCGACACGCCCAAGGCGCGGCCGATGGCCGTGAAGCTGGGCGGCGGCGCGGCCGTCAAGGCGATGGACCGGTCGATGGTCACTCCGCCGGAGATTCGCGACCTGATGGTGGAACGGGCCGAGCGGCGCGGCATCCCGCACCAGATCGAGGTGCTGACGATGGGCGGCACCGACGCCGGCGCCATCCACCTCACGCGGGCCGGCGTGCCCAGCGGCTGCATCTCCATCCCCACGCGCTACCTGCACACGCCGGCGGAGATGGCGGCGAAGGACGACGTGCGCGCGTGCGTCGACCTCGTCAAGGCGCTCGCGGAGGAGCCGATCGAACTCTAGGGCCGGTCGGGCCTCGACGTCACGTGTGACGAGCGGCGGCCACGGCCGTCCCGCCGGGAAGACCGGCGCCAGCCACGATTCGTGGCGGCGCCGGTCTGTTTCACGGCCCGATCGCGACCGCGCGGGCCAGCGGCGCAGCCGGCGCGTCGTCGACTAGCACTCGCGCATGGAGAGTGCTAACATACACCGTAGAACCTGCGGCCCGTCGAGGCCACGGCGCATCCCGGCAAGCGGGAAGGCGATGAATGCGATGATCGACGAACGCAAACAGCGCATCCTGCGCGCCGTCATCGAAGATTACATCTCCACCGGCGAGCCGGTGGGAAGCCGCACGATCGCCCGCAAGCACGGGTTCAACGTCAGCCCCGCCACGATCCGCAACGAGATGGCGGATCTGGAAGAGCTGGGCTTCCTGGAGCAGCCCCACACGTCCGCGGGCCGGGTGCCGTCGGACCTCGGGTACCGCTTCTACGTCGACCACTTCGTCCGCTCGATGCCGGCGGATCACCGCGTGTGGCAGCTCATGCGGGACCGCCTCGCGCTGCGCGCGCGGGAAATCGGCGCCGCGGTGCGCACCGCCGCGCGCATGCTGAGCGAGGCCAGCAACTTCCTGGCGCTCGTCAGCGGGCCGCACCTTGAGCACGCGCGCATCGACGCGCTGCGCATCATCCCCATGAGCGAGGGCCGCGCGCTGATCGTCGTCGTCACGGACACGGGCCTCGTGGAGAACCGCCTCCTGGAGATCGGCCAGGAGTTGGACCAGGCGGAGATCGAGCGCATCAACAGCCTGTTCGCAGAGCGTCTCTCCGGGCAGACCATGGGGCGGGCGGCGCTCGCCATCATGAAGGACCTCGCCCGGGAGCTTCGCCAGTACGGCGACCTCGTCGAACAGACGCTCGAGGTTCTCGACCGGCCTGCGTCCGACGGCGAGGAACGCCTCGTCGTCGGCGGCGCGACGAACATCCTGCGCCAGCCGGAGTTCCGCGACATCGACAAGGCGCAGATGCTGCTGAGCTCCCTGGAGCAGGAGGACACGGTGCTGGAACTGCTGGGGGAACCCCAGCCGCGTCCGCACGCGCGCGTCGTGATCGGCCATGAGATCCGGGTGGCGGAGATGCAGGACTGCAGCCTCGTCACCGCCAGCTACCACGTCGGCGGCGACTCCTGGGGCCACGTGGGCGTGCTGGGGCCGCGACGCATGGACTACGCGAAAATCATCTCGCTGGTGGAAGCCGTCGCCCAGGCGCTGAGCGAGAGCCTGCCGCGTCGCTGACGCGGCCTGGGCGGCGGTCGCACTGCACGGGCCCGCGCCCGCCATGGCGCGGGCCCATGTGTGCCACCGGCGCTGCAGGGGATGCAGGAGGAGTGGATGGCGATGATGCCTGAGGACGCCACGGGCGGGCGGCCGCCTGAGGCCGGCGGGGAGCCGGAGACGGCGGCCGAAGCCTCGCCGGAGAAGGAGGGACCTGCGGAAGCCGGAACGACCGCCGCCGGCTCTGCGGGGGAGGCTGCCGGCTCCGCGGAGGAGGCCGCCGGCGAGCGTCCGGAGCCGGAGGCCGCGCCGGAAGCCGGTGACGCGCACGGCGCCGAGACTCCGGAAACGGCGGAGACGGCGCGGCGCCTGGAGGCGCTGGAGGCCGAGCTCGCCGAAGCCAGGCGCCAGCGTGATGAATATCTTTCGTTGCTGCAAAGGCTGAAGGCGGACTTCGACAACTTCCGCCGGCGCTCGGCGGGCGACCTCGCCCGCGCACGCGAGGAGGGCATGGCCGCCTTCGTCAGGGAGCTGCTGCCGGTCGTCGACAACCTGGAGCGCGCCCTCGCCTCCGGCGACGACGGCCCCGCCCTCAAGGCGGGCGTGGAGATGACGATGAAGCAGCTGCGCGCCGTGTTCGCAAAGCACGGCGTGGAGCCGATCGAGGCCGAGGGCCAGCCGTTCGATCCGCAGCAGCACGAGGCGCTCATGCAGGTGCCCGCGGAGGGGCGTCCGGCCGGCCACGTCGCGCAGGTGTTCGAACGAGGCTACCGCATGGGATCGCATCTTCTGCGTCCGGCGCGCGTCGCCGTGACAGGCAGCGAGGAGGCTGACCAGAATGGGTAGGGTCATCGGCATCGACTTGGGCACGACGAACTCCGTCGTGGCCGTCATGGAAGGCGGCGACCCGGTCGTCATCACGAATGCCGAAGGCAGTCGCCTGACGCCGTCCGTCGTCGCCTTCACCAAGGACGGGGAGCGGCTCGTCGGCCAGGTGGCGAAGCGCCAGGCCGTCACGAACCCGCAGAACACGATCTTCTCCATCAAGCGGTTCATGGGGCGCCGCTACGACGAGGTCGGCGACGAGATCGCGCGCGTGCCGTACAAGGTGGTGCGCGACGACAACGGCGGCGTGCGCGTCGAGATCGGCGACAAGCGGTACACGCCGCAGGAGATTTCCGCGATGATTCTTCAGAAGCTGAAGGCCGACGCCGAAGCGTTCCTCGGCGAGAAGGTCGACAAGGCCGTCATCACGGTGCCGGCCTACTTCACGGACGCCCAGCGCCAGGCGACCAAGGACGCCGGGCGGATCGCCGGCCTCGAGGTGCTGCGCATCATCAACGAGCCCACGGCGGCGGCCCTCGCGTACGGCCTCGACAAGGGCGAGGAGCAGAAGATCCTCGTCTTCGACCTCGGCGGCGGCACCTTCGACGTCTCCATCCTCGAACTCGGCGAAGGCGTGTTCGAGGTGCGCGCCACGAGCGGCAACAACCACCTCGGCGGCGACGACTTCGACCAGCGCATCATCGACTGGGTCGCTGAACAGTTCCGCGCCGAGCACGGCATCGATCTCCGCAAGGACCGCATGGCCCTGCAGCGCCTCAAGGAGGCGGCCGAGAAGGCGAAGATCGAGCTCTCCAGCACGACGTCGACGGACATCAACCTGCCCTTCATCACGGCCGACCAGACCGGCCCGAAGCATCTGGACGTCACGCTGACGCGCGCGAAGTTCGAGGAGCTCGTGGCCGACCTGGTGGAGGCCACGATGGGCCCGACGCGCCAGGCGCTCCAGGACGCCGGCCTGCAGCCCTCGGACATCGACCGCGTCCTTCTGGTCGGCGGCTCCACGCGCATCCCCGCCGTGCAGGAGGCGGTGCGGCGAATGTTCGGCAAGGAGCCGTTCAAGGGCATCAACCCGGACGAGGTGGTCGCGCTCGGCGCCGCCATCCAGGCCGGCGTGCTCGCCGGTGAGGTCAAGGACGTGCTCCTGCTCGACGTGACGCCGCTCTCCCTCGGCATCGAGACCGAAGGCGGCATCTTCACGAAGATGATCGAGCGCAACACCACGATCCCGACGAAGAAGACGCAGATCTTCTCCACCGCCGCCGACGGCCAGACGCAGGTGGAGATCCACGTGCTGCAGGGCGAGCGGCCGCTGGCCAAGGACAACAAGACCCTCGGCCGCTTCATCCTCGACGGCATCCCGCCGGCTCCGCGCGGCGTGCCGCAGATCGAGGTCACCTTCGACATCGACGTCAACGGCATCGTGCACGTGTCGGCGAAGGACCGCGGCACGGGCCGCGAGCAGCACATCACGATCCAGAGCCAGACGGGCCTCTCCGAAGAAGAGATCCAGCGGATGATCCGCGAGGCCCAGGAACACGCTGAAGAGGACCGCAGGCGCAAGGAGGCGGTCGAGGCGCGCAACCGCCTGGACGCGGCCATCTACGCCGCCGAGAAGGCGCTGAAGGACGTCGGCGACAAGGCGCCGGCGGCGAAGAAGGAAGCCGTGGAGAAGGCGCTGCCGGAGGCGCGCGCGGCGCTCGACAGCAATGATCGCGATCGCATGACCCAGGCCGCCGAGCGGCTGAGCCAGGCTGTGTTCGAGATGACGAGCGCCATCTACCAAGCCGGGCAGGCGACCGGCGCGGCGGCCGACGGCGCGCAGTCCGGGACGCAGGACGGCGGCGGCAAGGGCGACATCGACGCCGACTACAAGGTCCAGGGCGAAGGCGGCGCCTAAAGCGACGGGACCGGTCCAAGGCGACGACACCGGAGGAGGAGGGGTGACGCGTGCCGCGCGACTACTACGAGATCCTGGGAGTCCCGCGCGACGCCGATGCCGAGACGATCAAGAAGGCGTTCCGGAAGCTGGCGCGGCAGTACCACCCCGACGCGAACCCCGGCGATCCTGAAGCCGAGGCGAAGTTCAAGGAGATCAACGAAGCGTACGAGGTGCTGAGCGACCCGGAAAAACGTGCCCGCTACGACCGCTTCGGGCACGCGGGCGCCCAGGGGCCGACCGGCGCCGAGGGCGCGCCGTTCGGGAGCGGACCGTTCACGGGCTTCGACGGCACGGACCCGTTCGGCCTGGGCGACCTGTTCGAATCCTTCTTCGGCGGGTTCGGGGGCGCGCGCCGCGCCGGTCCGGAACGCGGCGCCGACCTGCAGACGGAAGTGGAGATCGACCTCGAAGAGGTGCTGCGCGGCGCGACCCGCACCGTCGTCGTCGGGCGCACGGAACGGTGCGACCGTTGCGGCGGGAGCGGGGCGGAGCCGGGCAGCGCGCCGGAGCGCTGCCCCGCCTGCGGCGGGCGCGGCCAGGTGCGCATGGCGCGGAACACGGCGTTCGGCTCCTTCGTCACCGTCCAGACGTGCCCGCGTTGCCACGGGAGCGGCCGCGTGATCGAGCGGCCGTGCCGGACGTGCCAGGGGCGGGGCCTTGCCCGCAAGCGGCGGGAGATCGAGGTCCGGATCCCGAAGGGCGTCGAGGACGGCATGCGCCTGCGGCTCGCCGGGCAGGGCGAGGCCGGTGCGCGCGGCGGGCCGAACGGGGACCTGTACGTCGTCGTGCGCGTGCGGCCGCACCCGCGCTTCCGCCGTGAGGGCACGACCCTCATCTCCGAAGTGCGCTTGGGGTACGCGCAACTGGCGCTCGGCACCGAGGTCTCGGTGGACACGCCGGACGGTCCGGAACGCCTGCGCGTGCCCGCCGGGACGCAGCCGGGGCACGAGTTCCGCCTGCGCGGCCGGGGCGTGCCCGACGTGCGCGGGTACGGGCGCGGCGACCTCGTCGTGCGCGTGCAGGTCGAGGTGCCGACGGACCTGTCGCCGGAAGAGACGAAACTGCTGCAGCGCCTGGCCGAACTCCGGGGCCAGCCGGTCGGCCACGGCGCGAAGGGGTTTTTTGAACGCGTGCGGGACGCGTTCGGGAACTGATGCCGTACCTGCAGCTCGTCCTCGCCTGGACGCGCGACGCGCCGGCCCTCGCCGAGGGCCTTGCGGCGCTCGCCGCCGAGGCCGGCCTGGGCGGCGCGGAATACGGCGACCGCCACATCGCCGTCTACGCGCCGGACGACGCCGAGGGCCGCGAGCGCCTGGCCCGCCTGGAGAGCGAGGCGCGCCGCTGGGCGGAGGCGTTCTCGGCGGGCGAGCTCACCGCGCGCCGCGTGCCCGTCCACGAAGACGACTGGGCGCACGCGTGGAAGCGGTTCTACCGTCCCCTGCGCGTCGGCCGCATCTGGATCCTGCCCGCCTGGGAGCCCGTGCCGCCGGATCTCGACGGCCTCGTCGTCCGGCTGGACCCCGGCATGGCCTTCGGCACGGGCACGCATGCGAGCACCCAGCTCTGCCTGATGGAGATGCAGGCGATCTGGCCGGAGATGCCGCCCGAGCCGCGCGTGGCGGACATCGGCAGCGGTTCGGGCGTGCTGGCCATCGCCGCCGCCCGCCTCGGGGGCGCGGCGGCGCGCGTGGCCGCGGTCGATGTCGACCCGGTGGCCGTGCAGGCCACCCGGTCCAACGCCGAGCTCAACGGTGTGGCGCTGGACGTCCGCCGCGGCGGTCCGGACGCGCTTCCTACGGGCGCGTTCGACCTGGTCCTCGCCAACCTCACGCTCGACATCCACCGGGAGGTGGCGGCGCAACTGGCCGCGCTCGCTGCCGATGGCGGCGTTGTCGTGGCTTCCGGCATCGTGGAAGATCAGGAGGCGGAGGCGCGCGACGTGTTCTCGCGGGCGGGCCTGCACGCGCGCCGCGTCCGGGCCCTGGACGGGTGGGTCGCGCTGGTGCTGGCGAAGACCGGCGCATAACGTAACGCGGGGGGATCGCCATGACGCGACGGATCCGGGTGGGCGTGCTGTTTGGCGGGCGTTCCGGAGAGCACGAGGTGAGCCTGCAGTCGGCCGCGTCCGTCTTGCGCGCGCTGGACCGCGAGCGCTTTGAGCCGGTGCCGATCGGCATCACGAAAGAGGGCCGCTGGCTCCTTCCCGCCGACGCCGCGAAGGCGCTGGAAGACGGCCTCGCCGCCATGGAGGGCCGGTTCCTGGCCTTCCGGCCGGACCCCGGCTCGCGTGGCGGCCTGATCGCGGTCGACGACGCCGATCGCGCCGTGGCCCCCGCCGGGCCGAGCCTCGTCGACGTGGACGTCGTCTTTCCTGTGCTCCACGGCACGTACGGCGAGGACGGCACCGTCCAGGGGCTGCTGGAGCTCGCCGGCATCCCGTACGTGGGCTCCGGCGTCCTGGCCAGCGCCCTGGCCATGGACAAAGCCATGCAGAAGGACGTCTTCCGCCAGAAGGGCATCCCCGTCGCCGACTACACCCTCGTGCGCGCAAGGGAGCTGGAAACCGATTTCGATGCCGTCCTGCGGCGCATCGAGGCCAGCTTCCCGTACCCGATGTTCGTGAAGCCGGCCAACCTCGGCTCCAGCGTGGGCATCACGAAGGCGCACGACCGCGACGAGCTCGCCGCCGGCCTGCGGCTGGCGGCGGAGTACGACCGCCGCGTGATCGTCGAGGAAGCCATCGACGGCCGCGAAATCGAGTGCAGCGTGCTCGGCAACGAGGAGCCGATCGCCTCCCTGCCGGGAGAGGTGGTGCCGGGCCACGAGTTCTACGACTACGAGGCGAAGTACGTCGACGACTCGTCCCGGCTCATCATCCCCGCGGAGCTCGATCCGGCCACGACCGCGCGCATCCAGGAACTGGCCGTCCAGAGCTTTCTGGCGCTGGACGCGAGCGGCCTCGCGCGCGTGGACTTCTTCGTCGAGCGGGGCACCGGCCGCGTGCTCGTCAACGAGGTGAACACGATGCCGGGGTTCACCCGCATCAGCATGTATCCGAAACTCTGGGAGGCCAGCGGCCTGCCGTACACCGACCTCCTGACGAAGCTGATCGAGCTCGCGTTCGAGCGCCATCGCGCCCGGGTGGCGCTGCGCACCGAATACCGGCCGAAAACCGGAGATCGGTGAGAGGAAACCGGGACACGCGGCGCGAAGTCCAACCGACGTCCCGGAGGAATCTTGGGAGGCTGAACGATGCCGGACTGCCTTTTCTGCCGGATCGTCGCCGGGGAACTGCCGTCGCGCAAGGTGTACGAGGACGAAGAGGTCGTCGCGTTCCGCGACATTCAACCCGTCGCGCCCACGCATGTCCTGGTGGTGCCCAGGCGTCATCTTGACGGCCTGGCGGCCGCCCGGCCGGAGGACGCGCCGCTTTTGGGCCGCCTGCTGGACGCGGCGCGCCGCGTCGCCGAGCAGGAGGGCCTGACCGAGGGGTATCGCGTCGTCGTCAACCAGGGCGCGCACGGCGGCCAGAGCGTCGGGCACCTGCACCTGCACGTCCTCGGCGGGCGTAGCATGCAGTGGCCTCCGGGCTAGACTGGTACACTCGAATCGTACGGAGGGGGTGAACGGGATGTCCGAAGTCCGTGTCGGCGAGAACGAGTCGCTCGACAACGCCCTCCGTCGGTTCAAGCGCCAGGTGCAACGCAGCGGAACGCTGAAGGAAGCGCGTCGTCACGAGTTTTACGAGAAGCCCAGCGTGCGGCGCAAGAAGAAGTCCGCCGCCGCGGCGCGCAAGCGCAAGGGGCGCTGAGCGCCCTGCCGGCCTGAAACGTCAGCGCGTGGACAGCCGCTCCTCCCCGGGGCGGCTTTTCCTTTCCTTTGGGCCCTCATATCCCTGTCCCGACGTCGCATACGTGTCAGCGTGAGGTGGGAACGCCTGTGGCGCAAAGCCGGCAGCGTCGACGGCCTCCGGGCGAACGGCGCCTTCTGGCTCGTCTCGTCGACGCGCTGGAACTGCCGTCCGACCTCCTCATCGACGTGCCGCGCGTCACGGTCGTCGGCGGGCTCCAGGCGACCGTGGAGAATCACCGCGGTCTCGTCTCGTACCAGCCCGAGCAGGTCTCGATCGCCGTGGCCGGCGGCATCGTGCGGATTGCGGGGGAAGACCTGGAGATCGGCGTCATCCAGGCGCACGAGGTGACGGTGACCGGCCGCATCCATGACGTGACGTTCGCGGAGGAGCCCAAACGCGGCGGCGGGACGCGCAAGACCTGAGGCCCGGGGAGGGGATCGGCTTTGGCCCGACGCGTGCTGGCCTGGCTTCTCGGGTGGGTGCTCCTGCGTGCCGAAGGGCCGGACGTCGGGGATCTGGTCAACGTGGCGCTGCGCCGCCGGATCGACCTCTGGCGCGTGCGTCGCGAGGGCGACGCCTGGATCATGTACGCGTCCGCCGCGCGCTGGCCCGAATTGCGCGATCTGGCGGAAGAGCGCGGATGGCGCGTGGCGGTCGTGCGGCAGGCCGGCTGGCCCTACCTCTGGAGGCGCTTTCTTCGCCGGCGCGTGCTCGTCGCCGGGCTCCTCGTGTCGCTCGCCGCCGGCTACCTGCTGGCTTCGTTCGTGTGGATCGTCGACGTTCAGGGCGTCTCCCAGGTGCCTCCGGACGAGGTGCTGCGCGCCGCCGCGCGGCTGGGCCTTTACCCCGGCGCGTTCCGTCCCATGGTGGATCCGGACCGCGTCGCCGAGCGTCTACCGCTTCTGGTTCCCCAGGTGAACTGGGCCAACGTGCGGCTCGCCGGAACGCGCGCGACGATCGTCGTCGCGGAGGAGCGGCGCGTGCCGCCGGACCAGTGGCCGAGCACGGCCACCGCGGACGTCGTCGCCGTCAAGGACGGCGTCGTCACGTCGGTGCTCGCGCTTTCAGGCCAACCGCTTGTGAAGCCGGGCGACACGGTGTCCCGCGGGCAGGTGCTCATCCGCAGCGAGGTCGAGGTGGTGCCGCCGGGCTTGAACCCTGACGATCCGGCCGCGCCGCGCGCGCGCATGCGGGTCCGCGCGCGCGGAACGGTTCGCGCCCGCGTGTGGTATGATCGGTATCTAGAAGTTCCGGCGGAGATGCTGAGGGAGACGCCGACCGGCCGCGTGTATCGGCGGTACCGGTTGGTCGTCGGGCACACGGCGCTCACCGTGTGGGGCTGGGCTCCGACGCCGTTTCAGCACTTCCGCATCGAGCTCGACCGCCATCCGCTCGCCTGGCGCGGCGTGTCCCTGCCGGTGGAGTGGCGCGTCGAACGGCTCGTGGAAGTGCAGCGCGCCGCGGCCGGGCTGGACATGGACCGCGCGAGGGAACTCGCCCGTCGAAAGGCCCTGGGCGCGGTGCTCGCGGACGTCCCGCCGAGCGCGCGCGTGCTCTCCGAATCCGCCGAGATCGTGCTGAGCACGCCCACGCGATTTGGCGTGCGCGTCCGGCTCGAGACCGAAGAGGACATCGGCGCCGTGGTCGAGCGCGCGTCGCAAGGCTCGGAGCGGCCCCCGGCCGCGGGCGGGTCCCGATGAGCCAGCTTCGCCGCCGCACCGCGTCCGGGCCACCTGAGGAGGCGTCCGCCGGTTGGCCGAAATGGCCGTCGACAAGCGCAAGTTCACGATCCCGGACAATGATCAGGCGCTGCAGATCATGGGCCATCAGGAAGAACACCTGCGCGCAATGGAGGAAGCCATGCACGTGCAGATCCTCGCGCGCGGCAACGAGCTCCACGTCGACGGTCCGGCGGACCAGGTCGCGCGCACCGTCGAGCTGCTCCACACGCTGACCGACCTCGCTTCCCAGGGACAGCCGCTGGCCGCGCAGGACATCCGCTACGCCATCCGGCTCGCGCGGGAGGGCAAGCTGGACCAGCTGGCCGACGTCTACCGCGACATGATCCTTGTCACGGCGCGCGGCAAGCCGATCAAGGCAAAGACCTTGGGCCAGAAGCGGTACGTCGAAGCCATGCGCGCGAACCCCATCGTGTTCGGCATCGGTCCGGCCGGCACGGGGAAGACCTACCTCGCCATGGCGATGGCCGTGGACGCGTTCCGCAACCGCCAGGTCAACCGGATCGTGCTCACGCGGCCGGCCGTGGAAGCGGGCGAGAAGCTCGGCTTCTTGCCGGGCGACCTTCAGGAGAAGGTCGACCCGTACCTGCGCCCGCTTTATGACGCGCTCTACGACATCCTCGGGGTCGAGACGTTCGAGAAGTACATGAGCCGCGGCATGATCGAGGTCGCGCCGCTCGCCTACATGCGCGGCCGCACGCTCGACGACTCGTTCGTGATCCTCGACGAGGCGCAGAACACCACGCCGGAGCAGATGAAGATGTTCCTCACGCGGCTCGGCTTCGGCTCGCGCGCCGTCGTCACGGGCGACATCACGCAAGTGGACCTTCCGAGAGAGCAGGATTCCGGGCTGGCGGAGGTCCAGCGGGTGCTGAAGGGCATCCGCGGCATCGAGTTCGTGGAGCTGACGGAGCAGGACGTCGTCCGCCACCCGCTCGTGCAGGCCATCATCAAGGCCTACGAAGCCTACGAAAGCCAGCGCGCCCGCGACAGCCTGAAGGAGTAAGGCCATGAGCAGACGGCCCGCCACCACGGTGTGGGTCCGCCTCCGCCTGGAGCGTCTCCGCCATTCCGGCGCGCGACGGGCGGCGCTCGCGTTCGCGTTCCTTCTCGCCTCCGCAGGCGTCCTGTCCAGCGCCTTCGTCCCGGAGCGCGTCGACGTGCAGCTGAACCAGCCCGCCCGCGGAGCGATCAAGGCGCCCCGGGAGTTCGTCGACTGGCCGACGACGCGCCGCATGCAGGACGAAGCCGCGGCCAAGGTGACGGACATCTACACGCTGGATCCGAAGGTCACCCAGGACGCGATGGCGCAGCTGGACGCCGTGTTCGCCGCCATCGACGCCCTGCGGGCCAGCCAGGACGCCGACGACCGCCGCATCGCGGCCCTGCGCCGCGCGTCCGGCTTCCCCGTCGACGACCGCGTGGCGCTGGCGGTCCTGCAGTTGCCCGAGGCGGACTGGACGTCGCTGAAGCGCCAGGCGCGCGACCTTTTGCTCGCGGAAATGAACCAGGGCATCCGGCAGGAGTCGCTGGAGACGTTCCGCCGCGACGCGACGGCGACGGTGATGACGTGGAACTACGACCGGCCGATCCTCTCGTTCGCCACGGAGGTCGTGCAGGCCGCGCTGCGGCCGAACGTGCTCTTCGACGCCGAGAAGACGCAGGCGGCGCGCGCGCAGGCGCGGGCCGCGGTCGAGCCGATCGTCGTGCTCAAGGGCCAGACCATCGTCCCCGACGGCGCCGTCATCACGGCGGAGGACCTCGAACGCCTGCGGGACGCCGGGCTCCTGCGTTCGGGTCGCGACTACGCCGTCATGGCGTCGGCGCTCCTGATCGCGGCCGTTCTGGAGGCGCTGCTCGGCCTGTACCTCCGGTATTTCCGCCCCCGCATATGGAGCGACGACCGGCGCGTGGTGCTCCTCGCGCTCGTGCTGGCCGTCGTCCTCGTGGTGGAACGCGTGCTTCTCCAGGTGTCCCCGTACCTCGCCCCCGTCGCGTGCGCGGCGATGCTGATCGCCATCCTCATCGGGCCGGAGGTCGCCCTCGTGGGCGTGCTGTACGAGGCCCTCTCCCTCGGCTTCATGAGCGGGCACGACCTCCGCTACGCGTTCGCGGCTTTGACGGGGGGCTTCGCCGCCGCGGTCAGCGTCCGGCGCGTCGACCAGCGCGGCGAGGTCATGCGCGGCGGGTTCCTCGCCGCGGGCGCGAACCTCGTCGCCATCCTTGCCACGGCGCTGCTGTCCGGCGAGGTCGCGGACGCCACGGGCGTGTGGATGGACGCGGCCTTCGGCGCGATCAACGGCATGCTTTCGGGGATCCTCACGATCGGCTCGCTGCCGTACCTTGAGCAGGCGTTCGGGATCCTGACCAGCGTCCGGCTTCTGGAGCTCTCGAACCCGAACCACCCGCTCCTCCGGCGCATGCTGCGGGAGGCGCCGGGGACGTACCACCACAGCCTCATGGTCGCCAACCTCTGCGAGGCCGCCGCGGAGGCGATCGACGCCAACCCGCTGCTCGCGCGCGTGGGCGCGTACTACCACGACATCGGCAAGCTGAAACGGCCGTATTTCTTCGTCGACAACCAGTTCGGCGGCGAGAACCCGCACGACCGGCTCTCGCCGAGCCTGTCCGCCCTGATCGTCATCAGCCACGTGAAGGACGGCCTCGAGCTGGCACGTGAGTACAAGCTTCCGGAGGAGATTGCGCGTTTCATCCCCGAGCATCACGGCACGATGCTCGTCTCGTACTTCCATCGCAAGGCGGTCGAAGCGAGCGACGGGCCGGTCGACGAGGCCCAGTTCCGTTACCCGGGTCCCTTGCCGCAATCCAAGGAAGCCGCCATCATGATGCTTGCGGACGGAGCCGAAGCGTCGGTGCGGGCCCTCAAGGACCCGACGCCCGACCGCATCGAAGCGCAAGTGCGAAAGATCATCCGCGAGCGTCTGGAAGCGGGCCAGCTGGATCAGGCGGACGTCACGCTCAAGGATCTCGACACCATCGCGCGGACCTTTACGCACGTGCTGATGGGCCTGCATCACCAGCGCATCCCGTATCCGGAGCAGATCGCGGAAGAGCTCAGAAGGAGCGGCGAAAAGCATGAGCGTCGTCGTGAGCGAAAGGGATTCCTCCGCACCGGCACTGAGCGCCGCTAAGGAGCGGGCCGCGCAGGCGGCCGAAGCGACCCTGGCCCGCCATGGTCTCGCGCACGCGCACGTGGACCTCACCTTCGCCGACGACGCCTACCTGCACGAGCTGAACCGCGCGTACCGGGGCGTGGACCGCCCGACGGACGTCCTGTCCTTCCCCTGCTACGACGCGCAGGAACTGGACGGCGCCCGCGCGGAGCCGGCGCCGCTTCTCGGAGAGGTCGTCATTTCCGTGCCGCGAGCCCAGGAGCAGGCGAAGCAGTTCGGCCACTCGGTCGAGCGGGAGATGGCCTTTCTGGCCGTGCACGGCGTGCTCCACCTGCTCGGCTTTGACCACGACACGCCGCAGCGCGAGGCGACGATGATGGCCGAGACGGAATCGGTGCTCGCGCCGCTGGGGTTGACGCGGTGAGGCGCCCGCGGCCGTTCGTGGCGGCGCTTCGCGGCCTGGCGGCCGCGTGGGCGGGCGAGCCCAACCTGCGCCTGGAGCTGTGGGCGGGATACACGGCGCTGGCGTGGGCCGCGCTTGTGCCGCTGTCGCCCGTGGACACGCTTGTGGTGATGGTCGTCGTCGGCGTGGTGCTGACCGCGGAACTCCTCAACACGGCGGTCGAGGCGACGGTCGATCTGGTCACGGGGGAGTGGCACCCCGGCGCCGGCCTCGCGAAGGACTTCGCCGCCGCCGGCGTGCTTCTCGCCAGCGGGCTCGCGCTCGCAGTGGGCGTCGTGCTTTTCGGCCCGCACGTGGACGAGCTTCCCGTCGCGCTTGGCCGCGCCATGGCGCGCTCGCCGCTCGGTTTCGGGGCGGCGGCGACCGTGTGGCTGGTCCTGGGCTTGAGCTGCCTCGCCGGCCCGCGCCGGCGCACGGACCCGCGTGAGAGGAAGAGGCGCTGATGCGCAAACGGTTGGTCGTCCGGCTGCGCGCCATTCTCTTCGCCGGCGTGGCGGCGCTTCTGCCCATCGTGTCGGCCGTCTACGTCGTGCTGGCGCTGTTCCGTTGGATCGACGGCCTCCTGCGGCCGCTGATCCTCCCCCTCGTGCCCCAGGCGGCGTACATCACGGGGCTCGGCGCCGTCGTGACGGTGCTCGTCGTCTTCGCCGTCGGCCTCCTCGTCTCGAATTACGCCGGCAGCAAGCTGTTTGACCTCGTCGACAGGGCGTTCCGGCGCGTGCCGGTCGTCTCCAGCATCTATGGGACCGTGAAGCAGTTCATCGAGGCGTTCGGCCGCCCCGGCCAGCAGACGTTCAAGCGCGTGGCGCTCGTCGAGTACCCGCGGAAGGGCGTCTGGCGCGTGGCCCTGATCAGCGGCGAGACGGCCGAGGAGATCGAGCGCTGCGTCGGACAGGACGACCTGGTGAACGTGTTCCTGCCGACGACGCCCAACCCGGCGTCCGGCGTCCTCCTCATGGTTCCGCGATCCGAACTGCGCCTTCTCGACATGACGGTGGAAGCCGGCATGCGCCTGATCATCTCCGGCGGCGTCGTGAACCCGGAGCCGGCGGCGGCGAGAGCGCGCCTCGACCGGGGGGTGCCCGCGGGTGACGCCGACCTCGCCCGGCGACGTTGATTCCGGTCGCCCCGATGGGTACCGCTCCGGCTTCGCCGCGCTGATCGGCCGTCCGAACGTCGGCAAGTCGACGCTGCTGAACGCGCTGGTCGGGCACAAGGTGGCGATCGTCTCGGACAAGCCGCAGACGACGCGCAACCGCATCCTGGGCGTGCGCCACTTCCCGGGGGGGCAGGTCGTCTTCGTCGATACGCCCGGCCTGCACAAGCCCAGGCACCTCCTCGGGGAGCGCATGGTCCGCTCCGCCTTGGGAGCTCTCGACGGCATCGACATCGTGTGCCTGGTCGTCGACCTTTCGGAACCCGCGCCCGGCGAGGGCGACCGCGCGGCGGCGGAAGCCGTGTCGCGCGCGGCTGCGCCGGTGCTGCTCGTCGGCAACAAGCGCGACCGCGTCCCGCGACAGGAGCTTGAGCCGCGCCTACTCGCCTATCGGGCGCTGGGTGACTTCGCCGCGGCGCTGGCCGTCTCGGCGGTGACCGGCGAGGGGCTGGACGGCCTCGTCGACGCGCTGCGCGCCCACCTTCCGGAAGGGCCGGAGTACTTCCCGGACGACCAGGTCACGGACCAGCCGGAGCAGCGGGTCGCGGCCGAGCTCATCCGCGAGCAGGTGCTGCACCTGACGCGGGACGAGGTGCCGCACAGCGTCGCCGTCGCCATCGACGAGTTCGCCCGCCGCCCGAACGGGGTGCTTTACGTGGCGGCGACGATCTACGTCGAGCGCGAGTCGCAGAAGGGGATCATCATCGGGCGCGGCGGGCGCATGTTGAAGGCGATCGGCCAGGGCGCCCGGCAGGAGATCGAGGCGCTGCTCGGCACCCGCGCGTTTCTTGAGTTGCACGTGAAGGTGAAGCCGGACTGGCGCAATCGTGCCGGATCCCTCGAAGAACTCGGGTTTCACGAGTGAAGCGGTTGTCCCGCGCGAACGGCGCGTGCTATGTTGGGGAAAACCGGCGCTCGACGCGGATCTGGAGGTTTTCGCGTGCACTTGGAGCAACCGGCCGGCAGCCCGGATCTCCCCCTGGGGCTCACGTTCGATGACGTCCTCGTCATCCCCGGGGAGTCGGAGGTCGTGCCGCGGGACGTCGACGTGCGTACGAAGTTGACGCGCGAGTTGACGATCAACATTCCGCTCGTCAGCGCAGCCATGGACACGGTCACCGAGGCGCGCCTGGCCATCGCGCTGGCCCGCGAAGGCGGGATCGGCATCATCCACAAGAACATGCCCATCGACCGCCAGGCCGCCGAGGTGGACAAGGTCAAGCGCAGCGAGCACGGCGTCATCAGCGACCCGTTCTTTCTCACCCCGGAGCGGCCCATCCGCGACGCCCTCGACCTGATGGCCCACTACCACATCTCCGGCGTGCCGATCGTCGACCGCGAGGATTCGCGGCGCCTCGTCGGCATCATCACGAACCGCGACCTGCGCTTCGAAGAAGACATGAACCGGCCCATCCGCGAGGTCATGACCCGCGAAGGGCTCGTCACGGCGCCGGTCGGCACCACCCTGGACGAAGCGAAGACGATCCTCGCCCGCCACAAGATCGAGAAGCTGCCGCTCGTGGACGAAGCGGGCCGGCTGCGCGGCCTCATCACGATCAAGGACATCGAAAAGGCGCACAAGTACCCCAACTCCGCGAAGGACGCGCGCGGGCGGCTGCTCGTGGGGGCCGCCGTGGGCGCGGGTCCCGGGAACATGGAACGCGTGGAGGCGCTCGTCGCCGCCGGCGCGGACGTGATCGTCGTCGACTCGGCGCACGGCCACTCCCGCAACGTGATCGAGTTCGCCCGCCAGGTCAAGCGGACGTGGCCGGATCAGCAGGTCATCGCCGGCAACGTCGCCACGTATGAGGGGGCGATGGCCCTCATCGAGGCGGGCGTCGACGCGGTCAAGACGGGCGTCGGGCCGGGGACGATCTGCACCACGCGCGTCGTCGCCGGCATCGGCGTGCCCCAACTGACGGCCATCATGGAGACGGCGCGGGCCGGCGAGGCGCACGGGGTGCCGGTCATCGCGGACGGCGGCATCAAGTACTCCGGCGACATCGTCAAGGCCATCGCGGCCGGGGCGCACAGCGTGATGATCGGCAGCCTCTTCGCCGGAACCGAGGAGAGCCCCGGCCAGCTGGAGATCTACCAGGGCCGCAGCTACAAGACGTACCGGGGCATGGGGTCCCTCGGGGCGATGCAGCAGGGTTCCGGCGACCGGTACTTCCAGGAACGCGCGGAAAAGTTCGTGCCCGAGGGCGTCGAGGGACGCGTCCCGTACCGGGGGCCGCTGAGCGACACCGTGTACCAGCTCGTCGGCGGGCTGCGCGCGGGCATGGGCTACGCAGGTGCGAAGGACATCGAGTCCCTGCGCAAGAACGCGCGCTTCATCCGCATCACGCCCGGCGGCCTGCGGGAGAGCCACCCTCACGACGTGCTCATCACGAAGGAGCCGCCGAACTACCGGGTCGATCTTTAAACCGGCGGGGCGCCGGCCGGGCGGTTCTGGTCCTTTGTCCCCTTGCGGTAGACCATGGCCTGCAAGCGCGCGACGTCGCGCGCTGGCGCACCGCGCTCATCCTCTACGGCTGAGACGCGGATCTCGTACAGCGCCGTGCGCCGTGTCGCGTGGACCTCCCGCGCCTCGCAGAGCAGGCGCTCGCCTTCCTGCGCCGGGGAGAGGTACGCGACGGACATCGTCAGCGCCACGGCGACGTGATCGCCGGCGTTGCTCGCCGCCGCGAACGCGGCGTCCGCCAGCGTGAAGACCGCGCCGCCGTGCGCGGTTCCGTGCATGTTGAGGTGGCGGCCGTCGACGGTCATGGCCGTCCGCGCGTACCCCGGCGCGACCTCCAAAAGCTCCACGCCGGCGAGTTCCGCGAAGGGTTCCGTCATGCGTTCGCCCCCTGGGCCGGCGCGTGCCGCTCGTCCACGACGCGCACCGCCTTCCCCTGCGGCCGGGGGAGGGTGCGCGGGGCCAGCACGCGAAGCTCCGTCGAGACGCGCAGGTGGTCGACGAGCGCCTGGCGCACGCGCCGCGACAGCTCTCGCACCTCCGGGCGATCTTCCGCGAACGATCCCACCTGCGCGGCGAAGTCGTCGCTCGCCTCCACCTCCACCGTCATCCGGTCGAGCGGTCCCTCCCGCGTCAGCAGGATGCGGTAGTGGCCGGACAGCTCCGGCGCCGAGAGCAGGACGGCCTCGATTTCCGAGGGGTAGACGTTCACGCCCCGGACGACGAGCATGTCGTCCGAGCGCCCGATCACGCGCGTCATGCGCGCGAACGTGCGCCCGCAGGAGCAGGGCTCGACCTGGAGCGAGCAGATGTCGCCCGTGCGGTAGCGGATGAGCGGCATCGCTTCCTTGGTCAGCGTCGTGATGACGAGTTCACCCGTATGCCCGGGCGGCAGCGGGTCGCCGGTCTCCGGGTCCACGATCTCGGCGAGGAAGTGGTCCTCGAACACGTGTGCGCCCGCTTTCGCCTCGGCGCACTCGCAGGCCACGCCGGGGCCCACGATCTCCGACAACCCATAGATGTCGACGGCGTTGAGGCCGAGCTGCGCCTCGATGGCGCGGCGCATCGCCTCCGTCCACGGCTCCGCGCCCAGGATGGCGTAGCGCAGCGCCAGTTGCGCGCGATCGACGCCCATCTCGCGCATGGTCTCGGCGATTTGCAAGGCGTAGCTGGGCGTGCAGCAGAGACCGTTCGCCTGGAAGTCGACGATCAGCTCCACCTGCCGCCGCGTGAAGCCGCCCGACGCCGGCACGACCGTCTGGCCCATGCGTTCCGCGCCGTAATGCAGCCCCAGCCCGCCCGTGAAGAGCCCGTAGCCGTAGGCGTTGTGCAGCACGTCCCCCGGCCGCCCACCGGCGCACGCGATCGAGCGGGCGACGACCTCCGCCCAAAGGTCGATGTCGCCCCGCGTGTAGGCGGCGACCGTCGGCTTGCCGCGCGTGCCGGAGGACGCGTGCAGGCGCACGCAGGCTTCCCGCGGCACGGCGAGCATCCCGAAGGGGTAGTGGTCGCGCAGATCGGTCTTGCGGGTGAAGGGGAAGCGGGCGAGATCCTCCAGATGGCGCAAGTCCTCCGGCCCCACCCCGGCCTCGGCGAAGCGCTCCTGGTAGAACGGCACGCGCGCGGCCACGCGCGCCACCACTCCCCGCAGGCGTTCCAGTTGCAGTGCCCGCAGGGACTCGCGCGGCATCGTCTCCATGTCCGGGTTCCAGATCACGACGCCCACCTCCGGTCGCTCCCAGGATGGACCCAGGGTTCGACCGGGCCGAGCGCGGGACCTGCCGCCCCACCGCCGGCGCGGGGGGTTCGCCGCGAGGGGGCGGCCCGCTCCGCCTCAGCGCGCGTTCTCGCGGATCGTCGTCCAAACGTGCGGCACCTCGTACCCCAGGCGCCAGAGGGCGATGCCCCGCAACCCCTTCTCCTTCACCAGCCCGATGCGGTTGCGCAGCGTTCCGGCGTCCATGTACCAGACGATGTGCCGGTTGCCGTTGCTGTCCCAGTACTCGAAGTACGGGTTCCCCGACTTCGGGTCGCGCTTCGGCTGCACGCCCTTGTCGCCGGCGAGCCCGAGGATGCTGGCGAGCGTGTGCTGCTGCGCCTCGTTGCCGGCGTCGAGGTTCCAGTCCTGACCGTACAGCCCCGCCGCCACGACGATCTTCTTCGCCGGCACGCCATGGCGGAGCAGCCAGTCGACGTTCCTGCGCGTCCACGGATCCGGGGAGAGCGGCCCGGGCGGCCCGCCCGCGTAGTGGAAGTCGTACAGCATCACCACGAGATAGTCCGTGCAGTCGGAGAGCGCCTTGTAATCATAGGCGCCGTTGACGGACGCGTCGACCTCGATCGGAGGGAAGACGGCCGCGGACAGCTCCACGTTGCTCGGCAGCGCGCGGCGCAGGAGGCACACGAACTTCGTCAGTCCCACGTTCGATTCCGGCGGGATGAGCTCGAAGTCGACGTCGACGGCGTCGTACCCCTTGCTCTTGACGATGCCCACGATGTTGCCGATGGCGCGATCGCGCGCGGCGGGGTCGACGAGCATGCCGTAGTTGTTCAAGCCGCTCCCCTGGCGGTTGTTGATCAGGATGCCCATCTTCAAGCCGTGGCCCTTGGCGAAGCGGATGACGTTGTCGCGCGAGACGTCCTGGACGATCTTGCCGGTGCCGTCGACGCTGTACCAGAACGCCAGGATCTCGTCCAGGAGCCTGTAGTTCTCCTGCACCGTGGGGAAGGAGTCGCCGAATTCGGCGCTCCAGCCGTTCTCGAAGTAGCCGATGACCGACATTTTCAGCAGGCCGGGCTTCAACGGCGTCCGCGCCGGACCCGGGCGCAGGGCCGCGAACAGCGCCACGATCACGACGAGCGCCGCCGCCACGGCACCCGCGCCCACGCGCCAGTCGTCGCTGCCCAGCCATCCCGCCACGCGCCGCAACCACGCCTGGCGGCTGAGCCAGCCCGCCGCGGATCGCCACGCGTCTTTCGCGGACCGCCACGCTTCGTCGAATGATCCAGGGGGACGCCCCGCCAATCGATCCACCTCCGCCGCCGGTGTGCTCAACGTAGTATCAGCGGCCGAAGACGGTATGATGCAGAAGGGGATGGGAGGCAGTGGCGCGATGACACACATCGTGGGTTACGTCCGCACGCCGTTTGGGAAATTCGGGGGAGCGCTGAAGGACGTGCCGGCGACGGACCTCGGCGCGCACGCCATCAGGGCCGTGCTGCGCCGCGCCGGGGTTCCGGCCGAGCGCGTCGATTACGTCCTCATGGGGATGGTGGTCCAGGCCGGAGCCGGCCAGATCCCATCGCGCCAGGCGACGATCAAGGCCGGCCTGCCGGCCGAGGTGCCGTCCGACACGATCAACAAGGTCTGCGCGTCCGGGCTGCGCGCCGCCAACTACGCGGACATGATGATCCGCGTCGGCGAGGCGGACGTCGTGGTCGCCGGCGGCATGGAGAGCATGAGCCAGGCGCCCTACCTCGTGCCCGGGGCCCGCTGGGGCCTGCGCATGGGTGACGGGCGGTTTGTCGACGCCGTCGTGCACGACGGCCTGTGGTGCTCGTTCGGCAATTGCCACATGGGCGTTTACGGGAGCACGGTCGCGAAGGAGTACGGGATCTCCCGCGAGGCGCAGGACGAGTGGGCCTACCGCAGCCACATGCGCGCCGCGGAGGCGCAGAGGGCGGGCCGCCTGGCGGAGGAGATCGAGCCGTTCGAGGTGCCGGGCCCGAAGGGCGGCACGGTCCGCGTCGAACATGACGAGGCCATCCGCCCGGACACGACGTTGGAGCAGCTCGCGGCGCTCAAGCCGGTGTTCCAGGCGGACGGCACGATCACCGCGGGCAACGCGCCGGGGCTGAACGACGGCGCCGCGGCGCTCGTGCTCGCCTCGGACAGGGCGGTCGCGGATTTGGGCCTGAAGCCCATGGCCACGGTCGTGGCGCACGGCCACGCGTCGCAGGACCCGCCGTACCTGCACACGGTGCCGTGGCTCGCCGCCCAGGCGGCGCTGCGGAAGGCGGGCCTGTCGAAGGACGATGTCGCTCTGTGGGAGATCAACGAGGCGTTCGCGGCGGTGACGCTGACCAGCGCCAAGCTCGGCGGGCTGGATCCCGAACGGATCAACGTCAACGGGGGCGCGGTGGCGCTCGGCCACCCGATCGGCGCGAGCGGCGCCCGCATCCTCGGCACCCTCGTCATGGAGCTCCGGCGGCGGGGCGGCGGGTACGGCGTGGCCGCCATCTGCTCGGGCGGCGGCCAAGGGGAAGCGACCGTCGTCAAGGTGGACGGGTAGTGGGGAGGACCGGCATGGCTGCGGAAACGGTGTTCGTCGCCGGCGCCGGCCAGATGGGCAGCGGGATCGCCCAGGTCGCGGCGCAGGCGGGGTATGACGTGATTCTGTACGACGTGGAAGCGCGCTTCCTGGAGCGAGGCCTGGCGACCATCCGCAAGAACCTCGACCGCGACGTGGAAAAGGGGCGCAAGACGGCGGAAGAGCGCGACGCGGTGCTCGGCCGCATCACCGGCACGCTGGAGCTCGGCGACGCAGCGGCGGCCGGCCTGGTCGTGGAAGCCATCGTGGAGGACGCGGACGCGAAGGCCGGCCTGTTCCGCGACGTCGACGCCGTCTGCCCGCCGGAAACGATTTTCGCGAGCAACACGTCGTCCATTCCCATCACGCGGCTCGCGGCGTCCACCCGGCGGCCGGAGCGGTTCATCGGCATGCACTTCATGAACCCGGTGCCCGTGATGAAGCTCGTCGAGGTCATCCGCGGCCAACTGACGAGCGACGACACGCACCGGGCGGTGCTGGAAGCCGGCGCGCGGATGGGGAAGACGTGCGTCACGGTGCAGGACTACCCGGGCTTCATCAGCAATCGGCTTCTGATGCCGATGATCAACGAGGCGGCGTACGCCCTCATGGAGGGCGTCGCCTCGCGCGAGGACATCGACACCGTGATGAAGCTCGGCATGAACCACCCGATGGGGCCGCTGACGCTCGCCGACTTCATCGGCCTCGACACCTGCCTCGCGATCATGGAGGTGCTGTACGAAGGCTTCGGCGACCCGAAGTACCGGCCGTGCCCCCTGTTGCGGCGGATGGTGCAGGCCGGCCTCCTCGGTCGCAAGTCGGGGCGGGGATTCTACGAGTATGACGCCTGAGCGCCCGTCCCCCTTGCCCGTGCCGGAAGAGGCGCTCGCGCGGCTCCTGGGCCACCCCGCGTTCGAGGAAGCCGTGGCGGCCGCCGCGGCCGGGGAGCCCGAGGAGGTTTCGCTCGAGGCCGCGCTCGGACGCGTGCTCGCGCGGGACGTCGCCGCGCCGCACGACGTGCCGCCCTTCCCGCGCGCGCACATGGACGGGTTCGCCGTCCGCGCCGCCGACTGCGAGGGCGCCTCCCGGGAGCGGCCGGTGCGGTTGCGGCTGGCGTCCGGCGTGGCGATGGGCCGCGTGGCAGAGCCGCTGCCGGCGGGCGCGGCGGCGCCGATCCCCACGGGCGGGATGCTTCCGGAAGCGGCGGATGCCGTCGTGCCGATCGAGCAGGCGGAGGCCGGCGAGGGCGAGGTGCGCGTCTTCGCGCCGGTCGCCCGCGGCCAGCACGTGACGCCGCGCGGCGCCGACGTCCGCGCCGGGGAGCGGCTCCTCCCGGCCGGCCGCCGGCTGCGGCCGTACGACGTGGCCGCGCTCGCCGCCGTCGGCCGGCTGCGCGTGCCCGTGCGGCGCCGCCCGCGCATCGCGATCCTGCCGACGGGCGACGAGCTCGTGGCGGCGGACCGCGAACCGGCGCCGGGCCAGATCCGCGAGTTCAACTCCTGGGGCCTGGCCGCGGCCGCGGCGCGCGACGGCGCCGCCGCGCGCGTGCTTTCGCCGGCGCCGGACGATCCGGATGCCCTCGCGGAGGCGCTCGCCCAGGCCATCCACGAACACGACGCGGCGCTCATCATCGGCGGCAGTTCCGTCGGTGGGCGCGACTGGACGGCGGCGACGATCGGGCGGCTGCCGGG
>JADGHN010000005.1 GCA_019683875.1 Clostridia bacterium | reverse complement strand
ATGGTACTGCGCGGGCGACCGCGTGGGAGAGTAGGACGCCGCCGAAATCTCTTTCAAGAAAGCCGGTTCCCCATACGGGAACCGGCTTTCCGTATTGCTTGGCGCCGGCCCGCCTCCACGCCCGCAGCACAGGAGCGGCGTCGCCGGCATGTGCGCATGGTTCGCAGCCAAGGGGGACGCATCGTGCCGGCGGCGTCGCGGATGTGGATTATGATAGGCAGGGCAACGAGAAGCGACGGCTGAACGAGGACGGATACCTTGAAGCGCAAACCACTCTTTGTCGGCATCGCTGGCGGCACGGGTTCCGGCAAGACGACGCTCGCGCTCCGGCTGGCGTCGGAGTTTCGGCACCGCGTCGTGGTCATCCCGTACGACGCGTATTACAAGGACCTGAGCCACCTGACGTTCGCGGAGCGGGCGCGGATCAACTACGACCATCCGCTCTCCTTCGACCAGGAGCTGTTTCTGGAGCACATGGCCGCCCTGAGGGAAGGCCGGCCGATCGAACGGCCGACGTACGACTATCGCCTCCACCTGCGGCGCAAGGAGACGGTGCGCGTCGAACCCGCGGACGTCGTCATCGTCGAGGGGATCCTGATCTTCGAGAGCGAGAAGCTGCGCTCGCTCTTCGACATCAAGGTGTTCGTGGACACGGACGCCGACGTGCGCGTGCTGCGCCGCATCCTGCGAGACATCCGCGACCGGGGCCGCACGATCGACTCCGTCGTGAGCCAGTACCTGACGACGGTCAAGCCGATGCACGACGAGTTCGTCGAGCCGAGCAAGCGGTATGCCGACCTGATCGTGCCGGAAGGCGGGTTCAACCCCGTGGCGTTGGACGTGCTCATTGCGAAGCTCCGCTCGATCCTTGACGAAGGTGACGGTCGCGCCTGAGAGGGCCACCCTCGCAAATGGGGGGGCCGACCCCCAGAAACCAGCATCCCCCTGCGATGATTTGTCCTTGCCAAGGCAAATCCAGTCAGGAGGGATGCGGATGCAGAGATACCTTCGCTCCATCGCCGCGGCGACGCTCGCGTTGACGCTCGTCGCCGGAGCGGGGCCGATCGCCTTCGCCGACAAGGGCAAAGGCCACGACGAGTTGAAGCACGAGCGGTACACGCGGGAGCACGAGCACTTCGTCAAGGTGACCGGGTTCACGGACCTTACGGAGGGCGACGCGTGGGCCACGCCCTACATCACCCAGCTGTACCTCGCTGGACTGACCAAGGGCGACGGTCACGGGCGGTTCAACCCCAAGGGCTCGATCAGTCAGGCCGAGGCCGTGACCATGGTCGTGCGCACCGTCTACGGCGGTGACGCACGTGCCCTGGCGCAGGCGGCTCAGAAGATCGGCTCGGCGCTGCCCGTCGATCCGCGTGCCTTGCCGGGCGGGAAGGGTCACGGCCACCAGGCGAACATCTACGCCGCCTACCTTTCGATCGCGACGGACTGGAACGTCCAGGCCGTGACGAAGTCGGCCGGCTGGTCCCTGCCGTACGTGGCGCTCGCGGTGTACGACGGCCTGCTGGACCCGTACAGCCTGTTCAACCCGAACCAGGCGGCGGGGCGGGCCTGGGCGACGGAGCTGCTCGTCAAGGGGTTCATCAAGGCGGGCGCCATGAGCCAGAGTGACGTCGACCACGCCGACCTGACGGTGTTGGACCGCTTCAAGGACAAGGGCCAGTTCTCGGTCGAGGCGCAGCCGTACATCGCCGCGGCCGTGAAGGCGGGCTTCGTCGACGGGTATCCGGATCACACGTTCCGCCCGTGGGCGGCCATTTCCCGGGCCGAGTTCTCGGCGCTCCTGGCCCGCTCGGCGGATCAGCGCGGCGTGCTCGGGTCGAAGGTCACCGGCAAGGTTGCCGCGGTGGATGTGGCGTCGCGAACCCTGACCGTCGTGAAGGCTGACAGCAGCTCGACGTCCGCGGCCACGTACAAGGTCAACGCGAACGCGCTCATCTACGTCCGCATCGGGGACACCACGATCTCGAGCGCGGCCGGCGCGCTGAGCCTCGCGGATGTCCAGCCCGGCGACCAGGTGACGATCTATCTCGACAACCAGGGTTCGGTGGCGCTGATCTACGACCGCTTCGAGCTCGACGCGGTCTCCGGGGAGATCACGGCCGTGCATCGCGCCACCTCGACCACCGACGCCACGACGTTCACGTTGACGGACAACGGCGGGCGGGCGCACGACTTCACGCTCGCACCGTACGGCCACGTGTACCTGAAGGGTAGCGAGGTCTCGCTGTCGATGCTCACGGTCGGCGCCCCGGCCACGGTGCAGTACCACGGCAGCGAGGCGGTCATCGTGCGCCTCGGCTCGGGCAAGGACTCGGGCGGCAAGAATGGCGGCGACGACGAGTCCAGCACGACGAAGCTGAGCGGCACGGTGCACGACATCATCGCGCAGAACGCGTTTACCCTGAACGTGGTGGCGTCGTCCAACGGCAGCGCGACGATCGCCTACGTCTACACGGTCCTGACGAACGCCAACACGGAGTTCGAGGGCGTGAACGGCGTCGCGGGCCTGACGGCGGGCCAGCACGTGAAGGTCGAAGGCACGGTTCAGAACTTCGTCATCACCGCGACGAAGGTGGAAGTGGACGACTGAGCCAGTTCGACGCCGTCGCTTGAGCCGCGTGGAACGTGAGCGGGGGACCGGCCGGCAGGCCGGCCCCCGCTTGCATTTAAGAAGCCCGTGGCGACCGCAGCGGGGCGACGTGCCGTGGCACGATTACGAGCCCGTTACACTGCCGTTACAGTTCCGTTACGTCCGCCGGGCGGATCGGCGCGAGTCCTATAATGGCAGTGTCTGGCACAACGGCAGAAACCGGGTGACACGCTTGTCCCGCATCATCAGCGCCGCGCTTCTCGTCCTCCTCCTCGCCAGCATGGCGGGGTGCGCACAGCCCTCACAGGGGTCCATGCTGCCGCTTCCCGCCTTCTCCGAACGGACGCTGAACGGCGTGGACGTGCAGAGGGTGCAGGCGGACGCTTCCTTCAACCTGCCGGACGCCGCCACGGTCGCGCTGGGAACCTCGCCGCGGCTTGCCGTGGCGGGGAAGGAACGCGGCTTTGCCTGGAACGGCGACAAGCCGTACCGTCTGCCCTCCGGCGCGGTGCTCGCCGCCGCCGGCGGGCGCGTCATGATCGCGGCGAAATCAGGCTCCTCCGTCGTGACCGAAGCCTATGACGACTCCGGCCGCGTGTGGCAGACGGACGTCGCGTCCCAGGCGGCCTGGGCGTCGCCAGACGGGCGCGTGATCGTGCTGGACGACGGCTCGTCGCTGCGCGTCGTGCGCGGGGACTCCGGGAAGACGATCGCGACGGTGCGCGCGGCGGCGGGAGCGGAAGTGGCGCTGGCCCGGGACGGCAGCGCGCTGGTGAACGCCGCGGACCGGCTGACGCTCCTCGACGGAAAGGGTAACGTGGCGTGGACGTACCAGCCGAAGACCGACGTGGCGCGCCACGTCGCCATGTCGCCGGACGGCGAGGCGCTCTTCGTCGCATCGGGCTCGCCGGACGACACCGCGTACGCGTTCGCTGCGGACGGCAGCAAGCTTTTGTGGAAGCGCCAGCTGCCGTACGGGGGCGCGGGGACCTGGGTTCTGTCCAACGACGGGAAGGTCGCTGCGCTCATCGGGATCGGCGACATGCGCCAGGTCCTCCTACTGGATACCGCCGACGGTGATGTGATCGCGGCCTGGACGGTGCCGACCGGGTACGTCGTCCGCGGAGCCGTGTTCGGTGCCGACGGGACGCTATGGACGGCCCTGTCCGCGCCGGATGCCGCCACGCCGGTGGCGAAAGGCCGCGCCGCGGCCGGGACCGTGAGCGCGGGAGGGCCCGGGGCACTCGCGGTCCAATGGAACCGCTCAGGCCGGCCCCTCAGGGCCATCGCCACGCAAGGAGATCTCCTGATCGGGCCGCGCGGTTCGTGGATCTGGGACTGGAACGTCAAGTCCGGCGAACTGCGAGGTCTTGAGGTCGACAACGCCTCGCGCTAGAATGGCGGGTGGAGGCCCCGCCCTTGCTCCTCTTCCTCGACTCGGCCAACCTCACGGAGATACGCACAGCTCTTTCCTGGGGCGTCCTGGCGGGCGTCACGACGAACCCCACCCTGGTGGCACGCGAAGGCCGGCGGGATTTCACGGCGTTCGTCCGCGAGTTGAGTTCTCTCGTGCCGGGTCCGGTCAACGCGGAGG
Organism: Clostridia bacterium; assembly: GCA_019683875.1. Lineage (NCBI taxonomy): Bacteria > Bacillati > Bacillota > Clostridia > Clostridia bacterium. The sequence continues at coordinate 27,267 of JADGHN010000005.1, read as the reverse complement.
TCACAGCCACGGACGCGGACGGCATGGTTCAGCAGGGGCGCGAGCTCGCGGCCCTTGGCGACAACGTCGTGATCAAGCTCCCCTGCACATGGGACGGCCTGGCGGCCTGCCGGCGGCTTGCGGACGACGGCATCGCCACGAATGTCACGCTCGTGTTCTCGGTCAATCAGGGCCTGCTGGCCGCGCGCGCGGGCGCCGCGTACGTCAGCCCGTTTGTGGGCAGACTGGACGATGTCGGCCAGGACGGCATGCAACTTGTACGGGACCTCGTGCGACTCTACAATCAACACGGCATCGGAACGAAAATCTTGGCGGCGAGCTTGCGCCACCCCCGGCACGTCACCGACGCCGCGCTGGCCGGGGCGCACATCGGCACGATGCCGTTCGACACGATGCGGCAGTTGGTCAGGCACCCGCTTACGGATGCCGGTCTTGAACGTTTCCTAGCCGACTGGCGCCAGCTCAACTCATAGGCGTGTCGCCCCGAAACCATCCCAGAGGCTGCACCCGGAACAAGGGCCGGAAGGCAATGGAGGGACCCTGTGGATCTCAACGCGCTTGAATCGATGACGGTTCAGGATCTTTACTCGCTTGCGCGCGAGCTCGGCATATCGGGGTTCAGCAACATGCGCAAGCGGGAGCTCATCTTCGAAATTATGAAGGTGAAGACCGAGCAGGACGGGCTGATGTTCGCCGAGGGCATCCTCGAGGTCATGCCCGAGGGGTTCGGGTTCCTTCGTCCCATCGGCTATCTGCCCAGCGACGAGGACATCTACGTCTCGCCGTCCCAAATCCGCCGCTTCGACTTGCGCACGGGCGACCTCGTCTCCGGCCAGGCGCGTCCGCCCAAGGAAAATGAACGATATTACGGGCTTCTTCGGGTGGAGGCGATCAACGGGGTCCCGCCTGAAGAGGCGATCACGCGAATCCCCTTCGACTCGCTTGTGCCGATCCACCCCAACGAGCGCTTCAAGCTCGAGACGAGCCCCATCGAAATGTCGACGCGCATCATCGACCTGATCGCGCCGATCGGCAAAGGCCAGCGCGGATTGATCGTGTCGCCCCCGAAGGCCGGCAAGACGGAACTGCTGAAGCGGATCGCGAAGGCGATCACGAAGAACTACGAGGACGTCAAGCTGATGGTGCTGCTCATCGACGAGCGCCCGGAAGAAGTCACGGACATGGAGCGCTCGGTCGACGGCGAGGTCCTCGCCTCGACGTTCGACAATCACCCCGAAAACCACGTCAAGCTGGCGGAAATGGTCCTTGAACGCGCGAAGCGCCTCGTGGAGCACGGCGTCGACGTCGTCATCCTGCTCGACTCCATCACGCGCCTCGCGCGGGCCTACAACCTCATCACGCCGCCGAGCGGACGCACGCTGTCCGGCGGCCTCGACCCGGCGTCGCTCTACAAGCCGAAGCGCTTCTTCGGCGCGGCCCGCAACATCGAGGACGGCGGCAGCATCACGATCCTCGCGACGGCGCTCATCGACACCGGCAGCCGCATGGACGACGTCATCTACGAGGAATTCAAGGGCACGGGCAACATGGAGCTTCACTTGGACCGGAAGCTGTACGAGCGGCGCCTGTTCCCCGCCATCGACGTGAAACGTTCGGGCACGCGTCGAGAGGAACTCCTGCTGAGCCAGGAGGAGCTCGACGTGATCTACGCGTTCCGTCGCTTCACGGCGAACATGCAGCCGCACGAAGCTCTGGAGCTGCTCATGCAACGGTTGGCAAAGACGAAGGACAACAAGGAATTCCTCGAATCCGTGCGCAAGGAAATGACGCCTTCCTGACCTGCCCGTGAACGGCGCATGAGAGTCCCCGTCTTTGGGAACCCTGTACACGGTGACCAGGAAGGGGACCTGAGCCATTGCGCATGCGTAGCCATTTGCGCCGGGCGGCCGCCCTGGCCGCGGCCATGGCGCTGGCGCCTGTCGCGACCGCCCACGGCAGCCCCGTCCAGGCGTACCGGGTCCATGCCGTGAGGGCGGGCGACACGCTATCGGAGATCGCCGCCCGGTACGGGGTGTCGGTGAAGGCGCTGGCGGCGGCGAATCACCTGGCGAACGTCAACCTCCTTCGCGTGGGACAGGAACTGCTCGTTCCGCTCGAGGCCGGCGGGGCCACCCGGGAAACGGCCCGGCTCGCGGCCGGGACGGCCAGGGCGGCCTCCAGTATACAGCGGGCGATGGCCGCGTCATACACGGTGCGCCCCGGGGATACGCTTGCGGCCATCGCGGCGCGATTTCACACCAGTGTGCGCGAGCTGGCGCGCTTGAACGGGATCGCCGATCCTGACCGGTTGAGCGCCGGTCAACAGTTGACGGTGCTCACCTCGGGTGGAGACCTCCGCGCGGCGTCGCTGACGCGGATCCTCTCTCCCGTCTTCCAGTGGCCCCTGCGTGGCGTGATCAGCTCCGCGTTCGGTCCGCGATGGGGCCGGATGCACGAGGGCATCGACATCGCCGCACCGTACGGCGTACCGATCCGCGCGGCGGCGCCCGGCGTCGTGGTGCGCGCCGGCTGGGAATCCGGCTACGGGCGCGTCGTGGTGCTGCGCCACTCGTTCGGCCTCGTGACGGTGTACGGTCACGCTTCGCGACTTCTGGTGAAGGAAGGGGAGGCCGTGGCCATGGGCCAGCCGCTTGCCCTCGTGGGCCAGTCCGGCGACGCCACCGGACCGCACCTTCACTTCGAGATCCGCATCGCCGGCACGGCCGAGAATCCCCTGCCGTTTCTGCGCTCCAGCGCGGACGGCGCTCCGTCCGAGGCGGACCAGCCCGTCGCGTTCACGGTTGGACGATGAGCTCCCCCTTCATGCCCTGCTCGTAATGGCCGGGCTCGTGGCAGGAGAACTCGAAGCGCCCGGTCTTGTCGGCGCTGAACACGACGGTGACGACCTGGCCGGGCTCGATGTCGGCGATCTCGAAATTGTAGCCGTCGAGCTCGAACTCGTGGGTCTCCTCGCCCACGTTCTTCAACACCAGACGGACGCGCTCGCCGCGCTGAACCGTGATCTCGGCGGGTCGAAAGCGGTGCTCCGAGAGCAGGATCGTGTACTCGACGACGTTCGCGCCGGGGGCGAGGACGGCCGCCGCGCGCGGGGCGGGCGGCGCGAGCCATCGTGCGGCACCGAGCAGCACGAGAACGGCGGCCGCCCCGAACCATACTCGCCGGTCCATGTCCGCGATCTCCCTTCCCTCGATCGGCTCGATCTGGGAAAGGAGATGTTTCCGCGCGGCGAAGCATGCACGCGCGCGGTCAGGAATTGTCGTTGAGATCCTGCAACGCGGATTCCAGCTCTTCGGGTTTGAACCCCTGGATCACGCGCCCGCCGATGACGGTGACCGGAGCCCGCTCCAACCCCATGGCGCGCATCTCCTGGCGCCGGTTCTCCTCGACATCGATGTCGAAATCGACAAAGGGCACGCCGCGGCCGGAGAGCCAGGACTTGACCCGGATCGACTCCGCGTCGCCGGTCGCGCTGTACAATTGAACCTGCCGATCGCGTGTGCGCCGCACTCCGCAGCCCTCCTCGCCCGCCTAGTTTGCGGCGCGCAGGCGTGCGATCATGCGAAGCGCGTGCTATCATCGTCAACGTCGGCGGACCGTGCGCGGCGGCGTCACCACACAGATTTCGTGCGGGCGTGGCGGAACGGCAGACGCGCTAGACTTAGGATCTAGTGGGCTTGTCCCGTGAGAGTTCAAATCTCTCCGCCCGCACCATCGCTTTTTCAGGAGGATTCCCATTGAACGCGACTGTCGAACGTCTGGAAAACCACCGCGTCGCCCTGGAAGTTGAAGTCGGGCCGGAGGCGGTGGATCGCGCCCTCGAGAAGGCCTACCGCAAGCTCGTCAAGCGCGTGACCATCCCCGGCTTCCGGAAGGGAAAGGCTCCGCGGTCCATCTTCGAACGCTACGTCGGCCGCGCCGCGCTCTGGGACGAGGCGCTCGACGAGATCGTCACGAACGCGTACCTGGAAGCCGTCCAAGAGACGGGCATCGAGCCGATCGACCAGCCGACGATCGACCTGAAACCGGATTTCGACGCCAACCGCGTCGCCTTCCGGGCCGAAGTCCTCGTCAAGCCGGAGGTCGCGCTTGGAGACTACCGCTCGTTGCGCCTCGCCCCAGAGCCGGTCGCGGTCACGGAGGAGGACGTCGACCAAGCGCTCGAGCGGCTCCGCGAGCAGCGGGCGGAACTCGTCGCGGTCGAGGACGAGCGCCCCGTGCAGAACGGGGACTTCGTCGTCATCGACTTCCAGGGCCGGCTCGCGGACGGTTCGCCCATCGAACGCGGGTCCGCCGAGGGGTATATGGTGGAGATCGGCTCCGGCCAGCTGATCGACGGCATCGAAGAGGGGATCGTGGGGATGCGCGTCGACGAGACGCGGGAGATCCCGGCAAAATTCCCGGAAGATTACGGCGTGTCGGAACTGGCCGGCAAGGACGCCGTCTTTACAGTGACGGTGCGGGAGATCAAACAGCGTCGACTTCCGGAGCTCAGTGACGACTTCGCCCGCGAGGTGGGCGAGTACGGCTCACTAGAGGAGTTGCGCGCGGAGCTGAAGAATAGCCTCGAGCGATCGGCGCGGGAGCGCGCGGAGCGGGAGTTCCGCGAGCGGCTGGTGGAGCGCGTCGTCGAGCAATCATCGGTCGACCTGCCGGGCGTGCTCGTCGAACGGCGCGTCGCGCAGTTGCGGGAGTCGTTCGAGCGCCAGCTCGCCGAGCGGGGACTCACGCTGGACGCGTACCTCAACGCTTCGGAAACGTCTCCGGAGGCGTTTGAGGACGACCTGCGCCGGCAGGCGGAGAAGGACGTCAAGACGGAACTGGTTCTCGATGCGTTGGCCAAGGCCGAGGGCATCGAGGTCGACGCCGAAGAGTTGCGCGACGAGGTGGAGCGCATCGCCCGCGCGTACGGGTCCTCCGCAGGGAGAGTGCGCCAGCTGATCCTCCGAAATCCGGATAATCTGGCCGACGTGCGCGCATCCTTGCGGGTGCGCCGTGCCATTGACAGGCTCGCTCAGATCGCAGGGGGAGCGGCTGCGGCGCCTGGCGAGGGCGCCGGGGAGCCGGCTTAAACGCCGCAAGGAGGTTGGCCGATGGCGCAGTTCGACGAAGACGTGCGCGAGCGCATCGCGCGTGCCCAGCACCTCGTGCCCATCGTCGTGGAGCAGACGAGCCGCGGTGAGCGCGCCTACGACATCTACTCACGGCTGCTCAAGGACCGCATCGTGTTCATCGGCACGCCCATCGACGACACGGTCGCGAACATTGTCGTCGCCCAGCTTCTGTTCCTGGAAACGGAAGATCCGGAGCGCGACGTCTCCGTCTACATCAATTCGCCCGGCGGCGCCATCGATGCCGGCCTCGCCATCTACGACACGATGCAGTACATCAAGCCGGACGTGTCGACGATCTGCGTGGGCATGGCGGCGAGCATGGCGGCCGTGCTGCTGGCCGGCGGCACGAAGGGCAAGCGTTACGCTTTGCCCAATTCGCGTATCATGATTCACCAGCCTTGGGGAGGATTCCAAGGGCAGGCGACGGACATCAAGATCGCCGCCGAGGAGATCCTAAAGTTGCGCGAGCGGTTGAACCGGATCCTGTCGCAGCACACCGGCCAGCCGCTGGAGCGCGTGGAGAAGGACACCGACCGGGACTTCTGGATGTCGGCGGAGCAGGCCAAGGAGTACGGCATCATCGACGACGTGACCAAGCCGCGCAAGCCGGCCGGCGAATAAGGAGGGGGTGTCGGCGTTGTTCAACAAGTTCACCGACGAAAAGGGTCCCCTCAAGTGCTCGTTCTGCGGCAAGCATCAGGACCAGGTGAAGCGCCTGATCGCGGGTCCGGGCGTGTACATCTGTGACGAGTGCGTGGAGCTGTGCACGGACATCATCGAAGAGGAACTCCATGACGACGCGGAGCTGGACCTCAAGGACATCCCCAAGCCGCGCCAGATCAAGGAGATCCTGGACCAGTACGTCATCGGGCAGGAGCGGGCGAAGAAGATCCTGTCCGTGGCCGTGTACAACCACTACAAGCGTGTGAACTCGGACGGCAAGGTCGACGATGTCGAGCTGCAGAAGAGCAACATCCTCCTGCTGGGTCCCACCGGCAGCGGGAAGACGCTCCTCGCGCAGACCCTCGCGCGTATCCTCAACGTTCCGTTCGCCATCGCCGACGCCACGTCGCTCACGGAAGCCGGGTATGTGGGCGAGGACGTCGAGAACATCCTCCTGAAGCTGATCCAGGCGGCCGACTACGACATCGAAAAGGCGGAGCGCGGCATCGTCTACATCGACGAGGTCGACAAGATCGCCCGGAAGTCGGAGAACCCCTCGATCACGCGGGACGTGTCGGGCGAAGGCGTGCAACAGGCTCTCCTGAAGATCCTGGAGGGGACCATCGCCAGCGTGCCCCCGCAGGGCGGGCGCAAGCACCCGCACCAGGAGTTCATCCAGATCGACACGACGAACATCCTGTTCATCTGCGGCGGCGCCTTCGACGGCCTGGAGAAGATCATCCAGTCGCGCATCGGGCGCAAGACGATCGGCTTCGGCTCGGAGCTGGTCACGCGGGACCACAAGGACGTCGGGGAGATCCTCGCGCAGGTCATGCCGGAGGACCTGCTCAAGTTCGGGCTCATCCCGGAGTTCATCGGGCGGTTGCCGGTCGTGGCCACGCTGGAGGCGCTGGACGAGGATGCGCTCGTGCGGATCCTGACCGAGCCGAAGAACGCGCTCGTCAAGCAGTACCAGAAGTTCCTGCAGATCGACGGCATCGAGCTCGAGTTCGAGCCGGGCGCCCTGCGCGCCATCGCGCGCAAGGCGCTGGAACGGAAGACGGGCGCGCGGGGGTTGCGGGCGATCATCGAGGACATCATGCTGGACGTCATGTACGACGTGCCGTCGCGCAACGACGTGTTGAAGTGCATCGTGACGGAGAGCACGGTCCTCGAAGGCGCGGAACCGAAACTGGTCTTCAAGAAGCGGAAGAAGGAAGAGACGGCGTAAGACGAGTCTCGGCTGGGAGGCGCCCGCAGGGGCGCCTCTCTGGTTCAGGGACGCCACTCCCACTCCTGCGAGGTTTTCCCGTCCGGCTACCTCCCCACCCGGTGGAGATACTAGACCCACGGGTGAGGGGGCGTAAGCCGATGTCCATCGGTGCACTGATCACGCTGATCCAAGTGTTTTTCGCCATCGTCATCGGGCTCTACTTCTGGAACCTTCTGCGGAGCCAGCAGGGCAGCAAGGTCGTCGTGCAGCGCGAGTCCAGGAAGGAGCTCGAACGCCTCCAGAAGCTCCGCGCCATCAGCCTCACGGAACCGCTGGCGGAGCGCACCCGGCCGAGCTCGTTCTCGGAGATCGTCGGGCAGGCCGAGGGGTTGAAGGCGCTGCGCGCCGCCCTGTGCGGCCCGAATCCGCAGCACGTCATCATCTACGGCCCTCCCGGCGTCGGCAAGACGGCGGCCGCGCGCCTTGTGCTCGAAGAAGCCAAACGCAACCCGCAATCGCCGTTCACGGAAGACGCGAAGTTCGTCGAGGTGGACGCCACCACGGCGCGCTTCGACGAGCGCGGCATCGCCGACCCGCTCATCGGTTCCGTGCACGATCCGATCTATCAGGGCGCAGGTCCGCTGGGCATGTCGGGCATCCCGCAGCCGAAGCCGGGCGCCGTGACGAAGGCGCATGGCGGCATCCTCTTTCTGGACGAGATCGGCGAACTGCACCCGGTGCAGATGAACAAGCTGCTGAAGGTCCTGGAGGACCGCAAGGTCTTTCTCGAAAGCGCGTACTACAGCCCGGAAGATCCCAACGTCCCGAAACACATCAAGGACATGTTCGACAACGGCCTGCCCGCCGACTTCCGACTCGTGGGCGCCACCACGCGGACGCCCGAGGAGATCCCGCCGGCGATCCGTTCCCGCTGCGTGGAGATCTTCTTCCGGCCGCTGACGTCCGAGGAGATCGGGCGCATCGCGGCCCGAGCGGCCGAGAAGATCGGATACCCGCTCGACGACGACGGTTTGCGCGTCATCCGCCAGTTCGCGACGAACGGCCGCGACGCCGTGAACATGGTCCAGATCGCGGCCGGGCTGGCCATCGCCGATCGCCGCGACCGCATCACGGTGGAGGACGTGGAGTGGGTCGTCAACACGGGGCAGTACACGCCGCGCCCGGACCGGCGCGTGGCGGACCGGCCGCAGGTCGGCGTGGCCCACGGGCTTGCGGTGACGGGGCCGAACGTCGGCATCCTCATCGAGGTCGAAGCCGTCGCCAACCCGGTGAGGCCTGGACAGGGGCGCATGACGGTGACGGGCGTCATCGAAGAGGAGGAGATGGGCCGGCCGGGCCACACGGTACGCCGCAAGAGCATGGCGCGCGGCTCCGTCGACAACGTCCTGACGGCCTTGCGGCGCTACCTTGACCAGGATCCGCGCGACTACGACATCCACGTGAACTTTCCGGGCGGCATCCCCATCGACGGCCCTTCGGCGGGCGTCACGATGGCGGCGGCCGTCTACTCGGCGATCACGGAGAAGCCGCTGGAGCCCACCGTGGCCATGACAGGGGAACTCTCGATCCGCGGCCTGGTCCGGCCGGTGGGCGGCGTCATGGCCAAAATCGAGGCCGCGCGCCGCGCGGGCGCCAAGACCGTGCTGATCCCTGCCGACAACTGGCAGGCCCTGTTCAAGCAGTACAAGGACATCGACATTGTGCCGGTCAAGACGTTCGGGCAGGTGCTGCGGCGTGCGCTCGCCCAGGAAGCGGCCGAGCCCGGTGCGGCCTACGAGGAGCCGGCGTCCGTGGCGGCCGCCGCGCCGGTGGCGGAGCCGTCGACGGCCGCGGGCGCAAGTCCCGGCGAAGGCGGGGCCGACTGACGAGCCCCCGGCCACTCACCTATGAGCATTCCGGCGAGGACGCAGGCGCCGCCCAGCAGGGTGATCGCCGTCCAGGTTTCCCCCCAGAATGCCCACGCGAAGATGAGGCTGAACACGGGTTCGCAGGTGAAGATGAGCGCGGCGTGCGAGGGCGTGGTGTAGCGCTGCGCGACGGTCTGCACGAGGTTGCCTGCCGCGGTGACGACGAGCCCGCAGACGGCCAGCGCCCACCACGCGACGGGCGTCCAACGTCCGGCCGCGGCGCCGGTGAGCAGGCAGCCGGTGCCGCTCGCGGCGGCGGCGACCGCCGTTTCCACGAAGGCCAGCAGGATGGGGTCGGTTCGCCGCGCGTAGCGGTCGATCACCAGGACTTGCAGGGCGAAGGCGAGCGTGCAGAGCAGGACGAGCATGTCGCCGGTGCGCACGGCCCCCGCGCCGGGGTTGGTGAGCAGGAACAGGCCGGCCGTGGCGAGGGCCACGCCCGCCCAGATGCGTGCCGGCGGACGTTTTCCCATGAGCGCCTGCAACACGGGAACGAGCACGACCGAAAGGCCCGTGAGAAACCCGGCCCGCGCCGGGGTGGTGTCCACAAGGCCCCAGGTCTGCAGGGCGAAGCCGGCGAACAGCAGGAGCCCCGCGGCGGCTCCGGCGGTCGCGTCGAGCGGCCGCAACCGGTGGCGCCGGGCGAGCGCGAACGGCAGGAGCGCCAGGGCTCCAAGGCTGAATCGGGCGAAAAGAAACGAAAGCGGCGCAAGCGTCGCGACTGCGCCCTTCACGAGGACGAAGGTGGCGCCCCACACGAACGTGAGGGCCAGCAGGAGGGCGTCCGCTTGCCAGGGTTTCAAGGCGACGGCTCGCATGGCATATCCATCGTACCAGCCGCGGCGGCAGCCCACCATGCAGGACTTTGGACCGGGGCACCGAATGACCGCGGCAACGACCACCGGAGCCCCCGTTGCATGTCGCGCGGTGTGTCGCGAGGGAACGCGGCCCAGACGGGCGAGGGCCACGTTCAAAGCGGGAAAGAGGTGGCACGCGGATGGCGGGCAAGGCCAAGGGGGGCAAGCCCGGCGCGAAGTCCAGCGCCAAGGGCGGCAAGAAGGGCAAGTGACGACGTCGTCATCCGCAGGGCTCGGCGCCGCGCACAGAGGCGGCGCCGAGCCGCGTCCGGGCGGCCTTCGCCCGAGCAGGCGAAAATTGCATAAAGGGAACGCCTTCTCCAGCCCGAACCCCTTGTTGGTCGTGAAAGACAAGGGGTGTCGCGTTGGAAGGCGGAGACACGGTCATCTTGCGGAAACTGGGCACGCTGGATCGCGCCCGGATTTGCGAGTGGTTGAGTGACTCAGACATCCGAAGATGGTTTGGCGACCGGGCGGCGCCCAGGTCCGGGCCCTGCACCCGGGCCTGGGGCATCTGGCGGGTGAGCCCGGCGGCGGGAGCGGAACTGATCGGCTGGGTGGAGCTCCGCGACATCAACCGCCGTGCCGCCAGCGCGGAGTTGTGCATCTGCATCGGCTGCAAGGAACTGTGGGGCCGCGGCTACGGGACGGCGGCGATCCTTCAGACGGTGCACCTCGCGTTCGAGCGTCTCAAGCTTCGCGAACTCTACCTTCGCGTGGGCGTGGACAACGCGCGGGCGATCCGCGCGTATTTCAAGTGCGGATTTCGCGCGGAAGGCATCTTGCGCGCGGGACGCCATGCCGTCCTCGGCATGAAGGATCATCTCCTGATGAGCCTGCGGCGCGGGCAATCAAGGGCTCTGGCGCTTGACAGCCTCGACCGCCATTCGTAGCATGATTCGCAACAGCATCGCGCCGTTGACGGGAAGGGAGCCTTCCGGCGCGCCCAGAGAGGGAAACCCGGCGGCTGCAAGGTTTCCCGCGCAACACCGGCAGGCTCCGTCGTCCCGGAGGCGCCGTGCCGAACCTCGCGTCGGACCCGCCAGGGGATGTGAGGCGTAGGCGCGGCCGGCTCGCGGCCGTTATCCCGCCCCGAGTGCCCGGGTGTCCCCCGGGAACAAAGGTGGTACCGCGGAACTCCGCCCTTTGGGTGGAGTTTTTCTTTTTTGGAAGTCCGAAGGAGGTTGAACCCGATGGTGAAGCCGGCGAGCGAGTTTCATCGCGAGGCCCTGCCCACCGCGTATGATCCGCGTGCCGTGGAGCAGCGCCGTTACGAGGTCTGGGAGCGCGCGGGCTACTTCCGCGGCGAGATCGACCCGAACCGGGAGCCCTTCTGCATCGTCATGCCGCCGCCCAACGTCACCGGGCGCCTGCACATCGGCCACGCGCTCGACAACACCCTGCAGGACATCCTCATCCGCTGGCACCGCATGCGCGGCGACGCCACGCTGTGGCAACCGGGCACCGACCACGCCGGCATCGCCACGCAGGCCGTCGTCGAGCGGCGCTTGCGCGAGGAGGGGCTCACGCGCCACGAGCTTGGCCGCGAGCGTTTCCTGGAGCGCGTGTGGGCGTGGAAGGACGAGTATGAGGCCAACATCGTCGAACAGCTGAAGCGTCTCGGCGCCTCGGCGGACTGGTCGCGCCTGCGCTTCACCATGGACGAGGGCCTCAGCCGCGCTGTGGCCGAGGTCTTCGTCCGGTACTACGAGCGCGGCCTCATCTACCGCGGCGACTACATCGTGAACTGGTGCCCGGAGTGCCGCACGGCGATCTCGGACCTCGAGGTCAACCACGAGGAGGAGCAGGGCCACCTCTGGACGGTGCGCTACCCGGTGGTGGGCGGCGGGGAGATCCGCGTGGCCACGACGCGGCCCGAGACGATGCTCGGCGACACCGCCGTGGCCGTGCACCCGGAGGACGAGCGCTACCGCCACCTTGTCGGGCGCGAGGCGGAGCTGCCGCTCGTCGGCCGGCGCATCCCCATCGTGGCCGACGAGGCCGTCGATCGCGAATTCGGCACGGGCGCCGTCAAGGTGACGCCGTTCCACGATCCGACCGACTTTGAAATCGGGCAGCGACACGGTCTCCCGGCCATCCAGGTCATCGGCGAGGATGGACGGATGACGGCGCAGGCCGGCGAGGCCTACGCGGGGCTCGCTCGCGAGGAGGCCCGCAAGCGGGTGGTCGCGGACCTGGAGAGGGGCGGCTTCCTCGTCGCGGTGACGCCGCTCACGCACGCCGTGGGGCACTGTGACCGTTGCGACACCGTGGTCGAGCCGCTCGTGTCCCGGCAGTGGTTCCTGCGCATGAAGCCGCTTGCCGAGCCGGCGATCCGCGCGGTCACGGAGGGCCGCATCCGCATCGTGCCGGAGCGCTTCACGCGCGTGTACCTGCACTGGATGGAGAACATCCGCGACTGGTGCATCTCCAGGCAGCTGTGGTGGGGCCACCGCATCCCGGCCTTCACGTGCCAGAGCTGCGGCGAGCTTCAGGTGGCTGTCGACCGGCCGGAGCGGTGCCGGAAGTGCGGCGCGCCGGGGGACCGGCTGGCGCAGGACGAGGACGTGCTCGACACATGGTTCAGCTCGGCGCTGTGGCCGTTCTCGACGCTCGGCTGGCCCGACGACACGCCGGAGTTGCGCTACTTCTACCCGACGTCCGTGCTCGTCACGGGGTACGACATCCTCTTCTTCTGGGTTGCCCGGATGATCATGTCCGGTCTCGCCTTCATGGGCGACGTGCCGTTCCGGACGGTGGTCCTGCACGGGCTGGTGAGGGACGGCGAGGGCCGCAAGATGTCGAAGTCGCGCGGCAACGTCGTCGATCCCATGGACGTCATCGAAGCGTATGGCGCGGATGTGCTGCGCTTCACGCTGATCGCGGGCAACGCGCCGGGGAACGACCAGCGCTTCAGCGACGAGCGCGTCGAGGCGAGCCGCAACTTCGCGAACAAGATCTGGAACGCGGCGCGTTTCGCGCTGCTGAACCTCGAAGGCTTCGACCCCGGCCCCGCGCGCGCCTGGCTGGAAGCGGGCCTGCGCGAGGACGACCGCCCGGCCGGCCACGCGCCCGCCGAGGTCGCGGACCGCTGGATCCTGCACCGGCTGAACCAGGCCTGCGCGGACTGCGACCGCTTCCTCGGCCGCTTCGAGTTCGGGGAAGCCGCCCGGACGCTGTACGACTTCATCTGGAGCGAGTTCTGCGACTGGTACCTGGAAGCGGTGAAGCCGCGCCTCTACGGCCGCGAAGGCGAGGACGCGCGGCGCACCGCGCAACTCGTGCTGTGGGCCGTGCTGGAGCGAGCCCTGCGCCTCCTACACCCGATGATGCCGTTCATCACGGACGAGCTCTGGACACACCTGCCGGGGACGGGCGAAAGCGCGATGGTGGCGGAATATCCGCGACCCGTGGACGCGTGGTGGGACGAGGACTCGGCGGAAGCCATGGAGTTGACCAAGGACGTGGTCCGGGCCGTGCGCAACCTGCGCACGGAGGCCGGAGTGGAACCGGGCCGCGACGTGCGCGTGGTGATCGTCGCCGGGGATGCGGAGCGGCTGTTGCGCCTCGGGGATCGGTATCTCCGCCTCGCGCGGGTGAGCGAGTGGAGCTTCGCCGGCGAGCCGCCCGCGGAGCCGGCGTCGTCGGCGGTGGCGCGAGCGGTGCAGGTCTTCCTGCCGCTGCGCGGTCTCCTCGACGTGGCCCGGGAGCGGGAGCGGCTTGAGAAGGCGCGCGCCGAGGCACGGGCGCAGCTTGAACGGGTCGAGGCCCGCCTGGCGAAACCGGGCTACCGTGAGAAGGCTCCCGCGGAGGTCGTGGCCCGCGACGAGCAGCGCGCCGCCGAACTGAGGGAGACGTTGCGGGCGCTCGACGAGCGCGAGACGCAATTGCGCGCGCTCGAGTGATCCGGCCTCCAAAGCCCCCGAACGGGGGCTTTTTTTCTTTGGCTCCGAACCATTCTCGTTGGCAAAGGCGAAGGATTTGGGCATGGCGCGTGGAAAATTGTGGAAGTCAATGCCATGCCAAGGAAGGGGAAGATGATTGCCGGCAATCGCGGTAATATTGTACGGTTGTGGACATAATAAGCGCATGGTACACTTTCTCCGCCTGAGGGGAGGATGCGCGCGTGCGCGCGGGACGGCGGACCCCGTGGGGTTACATGCTGCTCTTCTTCATCGTCGGCGTGTTTGCGGGCAACGCGATCGGGCGGGCGCTCGCCGGCACGCTGCCCGCGGTGGCCAAGGCATCTTCGCTCGGCTTCGCGCCCACGTCGTTGAACCTCCTCGATTTCATCCGCATCACGCTCGGCTTTCACGTCTCGATCAACGTGCTGGGCGCCTTGGGTGGGCTCCTCGCGGTGATCTTGGCCCGTCGTTACCTGTAGGAGGCGGACGGCCGTGACCGCGCAGCGCATCTGGCTGGCCTCCGCTTCACCCCGCCGGCAGGCGATCTTGCGCCAGTTGGGCATCGCGTTCGAGACGGCATCACCGCAGGTGGACGAGGACGCGATCACGGCCGCGAGTCCCGAGCAGCTCGCCCTTGCGCGCGCTCGGGCAAAGGCTCGGGACGTCGCGCGGCGCGTGGGTCCTGAAGGGTTCGTCATCGGCGCGGACACGGTGGTCGTTCTTGAGGGCGAGATCCTCGGCAAGCCGGCCGACGCCGCGGACGCCGTCCGGATGCTGGAGCGGCTCAGCGGGCGGCGACACTCGGTCATCACGGGCGTGTGCATCGTGCGCAAGCCCGACGGGCGCGAACACGCGTACACCGAGCGCGCCGAGGTCGATTTCGCCGCGCTGGACCGTCCGACAGCCGTCGCGTACGTGTCGAGCGGCGAGCCGCTCGACAAGGCCGGCGCCTACGCCGCGCAGGGTCTGGGCGCGGCGTTCGTGAAGCGGATCGAGGGATCGTTCTTTACGGTGGTCGGGTTGCCGACCGCGTCGCTTGTCGAGGCGTTGCGCGAACTCGGCTGGACCGGGTTTCTCGCGGGCTTTGACCGTGCGGGGGCCCACGCCCGATGAGCTCGCTGGCGACCCAGCCGAAGCCGGTGCGTATGAAGCAACTGCCGCCGGAGGCGCGCCCGCGGGAACGGTTGCTGAACCACGGGCCTCAGGCCCTTTCGGTGACGGAATTGCTCGCATTGCTGCTGGACACAGGCCACCCCCGGGCCGGCGCCAGCGCGCTGGATCTCGCGGGGCAACTGCTGGCTCACTTGCGCCAGCGGCACCAGACGGCCGCATTGGCGGCAATTTCGACGGCATCGTTAGAGGAAATCCGCGATGTGCCGGGAATTGGACCGGCGAAAGCAGCGCGGTTGCTGGCGGCCGTGGAACTGGGACGGCGCCTGGCCGAGTCCAAACCGGCGAGGGTCTCCGTCGAGCGCCCGGAGGACGTCGTCCGCTGGCTGCGCCCGCGCATGCGTGATTACGACCGCGAACACTTTGTCGTGGTGTGGCTGGACACCAAGCACCACGTGCTCGGCCACGAGACGGTGTCCGTCGGCAGCCTGGACGCCGCGCTCGCGCACCCTCGGGAAGTGTTCAAGGGGGCCGTGTTGCGGAGCGCCGCGGCCGTCATCCTCGCCCACAATCACCCGAGTGGCGACCCCACTCCCAGCGGCGAGGACATCGAGCTGACGTACCGCCTGGCGGAGGCCGGCCGGCTGTTGGGCATCGAGGTGCTGGACCACATCGTCATCGGCGATCACCGATTCGTCAGCTTGCGCGAACGAGGCGTCCGGTTTTAGGGCGTCGCCGGCAAAGGTCACGGGGAGGCAAAGGAAGGCAAATGGCGTTTCTGGATCTGTTCCGCAACGACATGGGCATCGACCTCGGCACGGCGAACACTCTGGTCTACGTGCGCGGCCGCGGCATCGTCCTGCAGGAGCCGTCGGTCGTGGCCATCCGCGCGGAGACGAAGCAGCCTCTGGCCGTCGGTAACGAAGCGAAGCGCATGATCGGCCGCACGCCGGGTAGCATCGTCGCCATCCGCCCGATGAAGGACGGGGTCATCGCCGACTTTGAAATCACGCAGACGATGCTCCAGTACTTCATTCAGAAGGCGCTGCCCAAGCGCGCCGTGTTCCGCCATCCGCGGGTGATCGTCTCGGTTCCTTCGGGCATCACTGAGGTCGAGAAGCGCGCCGTCTACGACGCGGCGAAGCAGGCGGGCGCGCGGGAGGCGTACCTGATCGAGGAGCCCATGGCGGCGGCGATCGGCGCCGGGCTGCCCGTGCATGAGCCGACCGGCAACATGGTCGTCGACATCGGCGGCGGGACCACGGAAGTCGCGATCGTCTCCCTCGGCGGCATCGTGACGCACCGGTCGGTGCGCATCGCCGGCGACGAGTGCGACGAAGCCATCGTGAACTACGTGAAGCGCACGTACAACCTCCTCATCGGCGAGCGCACGGCGGAGGAAGTGAAGCTGACGATCGGCTCGGCCTATCCTTCGCACGACGACGCGACCATGGAGATCCGCGGCCGTGACCTGGTCACGGGCCTCCCGAAGACGATCACGCTCACGGCCGAGGAGGTCCGCCATGCGCTTGAGGACCCGATCTCCGGCATCATCGAGGCTGTGAAGGTCACGCTGGAGCGCACGCCGCCCGAACTGGCGGCCGACATCATGGACCGCGGCATCGTGCTGACCGGAGGCGGCTCGCTGCTGCGCGGCTTCGACCGCCGCCTCAGCGAGGAGACGGGCATGCCCGTGATCATCGCGGAGGATCCGCTGCTGTGCGTCGTCAAGGGAACCGGCCGCTTCCTCGACGAAATCGAAAACGTGAAGCACCTTTTGATCACGGCGAAGAAGATCGGTTGACAGCATGAGTCCCTTCTGGCGCAATGGCCGCTTCTGGGCGGCATTGTTGCTGGTGCTCGGCCTGCTCTCCCTGGCGTTGTACACGGGCCGGGCGCGTCCCGCGGTGCTGGAGGCGCGCGGTTGGTGGATCCGCGTCACGGCACCGGTCTTCCGCCTCGTCGACCGCGGCGCGTACGCGGTGACGAACGCGGCCGACACCCTTGTGCGCTGGAAGGACCTCCCCGGCGAGAATGCGCGTTTGCGCAAGGAGAACGAGAAGCTCCGCCAGCTGGCGATCGAGAACGAGGAGTTGCGGCAGGAGAACGCGCGCCTCCGCGAGCTTTTGGACCTGCGCCAGCGACCGCCGGGGTACGCTGTCGAAGGCGGCCTGGTCGCGGCCGTCATCGGCCGTCTTCCCGAACGATGGTACGACGAGATCGTGGTCGACCGCGGCGCCGCGGACGGCGTGGTCCGCGGCATGCCCGTGGTGACGGCCGACGGTCTCGTGGGACGCGTCTCGCAGGTCATGCCGCACCAGGCCGTGGTGCTTCTGCTGACGAACCCGGACAGCGGCGTGGGCGCCCTCGTGCAGCGCGAGACCTCCCGGTCCTACGGCATCGTGCTCGGCGCGGCCGGCACGCAGAGCCGGTCGCGGATGACGTTTTTCTCAAGGGACGCCGACGCGGTGCCGGGCGACATCGTCGTGACCTCGGGCCTCGGCGGCCAGTTCCCGAAAGGCATCCCGGTCGGCACGGTCACGCGGGTCGACCGCTCCCAGGACGGCCTCGTGGAGACCGCGGAGCTGCAGCCGGCCGCCGACTTGAACCGGCTCGAATGGGTGCTGCTGGTGCCGATCTCGGAGGGCGCGTCGCAGTGAAGACGAGGCGCGGCTGGGGCTGGCTCGTCGCGGTGTGTTTCGCGGCGTACACGCTGCAGGTGACCCTCGCCGAGGTGCTCCGCGCCGGCCCCGCCTGGCCGGATTTCTGCCTGGCCGTCGTCATGTTCGCCGCGATGCGCAGCGGCGGTCGCGTCGCCGGCTGGTGCGGCCTCGGGCTGGGGCTCGCCGTCGACGCGTTCGCCGGCCGCTGGCTCGGGTTCCACTCGCTGGTGTGGGGCGCCGTCGGGTACGCCTTCGGCCGCCTGTCCGCCCCGTTTGACGAGCGCAACCGTCTCGTGGCCTTCGTGGGGACGGGCCTCGGCGCGGCCCTGGCGTGGGTGATGGAGGCGGCGTTCGTCGCGTCGCAGGTGCGCGGCGCCGACGCCGTCTCGGTGTTGGCGCAGCTGGTGCCGCACGCCGTCGGGACGGCGGCGCTGGTCGCCGCGGTGGCGCCCTACGACCTCGGCCTCCCGCCGCGCGCACAGGCGGAGCACGACAGGATGGCCACGATTCGCCTGTGGCTGTAGTCTCTGGCTGGAGAGGAGGCCTTCGTTGGACGAGGAACCTCGCCCCTGGGCCGGATCGGTGCGGCGCCTGATCGCCCTGGCCGTCATCATCGGGTGCGTGCTGGGAGGGCGACTGGCGCAGCTTCAGCTTGCGCAGCACGCCGTCTGGGCGCAACAGGCGCGCGACCAGATCGTCCGCGAGCTGACCCTGCCCGCTCCGCGCGGCGAGATCCTCGACCGCAACGGCACGGTGCTGGCCACCGACCGGCCGGCGTGGACGGCCTATCTCGTGTACACGAGTCACCCCATGGGCGAGGACGGCATCCGGCTGCTGAGCGACATCCTGTCGCTGGACCCGGCTGCGGTGCGCCGCGCGATCGACTCGCTGCGCCCTTCGCCGTTCACCCGTCCCTTCGAGCCGGTGCTGCTGAAGATGGACCTCACGCCACTGGAGCAGGTTCGCCTGGCGGAGAATCTGGACCGCCTTCCGGGCGTGCTGATGCGCGCCGCCCCCATGCGCACCTATCCCGGCATCGAGACGGCGCCCGATCTTGGTGGGACGCTCGCCGCCCACGTGCTGGGATACGTCTATCCCGGCGGCAAGACCGGCATCGAGAACACGTATGACGGCCCTCTGCACGTGGACGGCCGCACGATTCTCGGCCTCGCCGGCATCGACGGCAAGGAGCGCGTGCAGGTCGACTTCCGCGGCCGCCCGATCGCGGGCGCGCCGGTGTACACGGAGCCGGCCGTGCCCGGCAACAACGTGCGCCTCACGATCGACGCCAACCTGCAGGCCGTCGCGGAACGCGCCCTCCGGCAGCGGATGGATTACCTCCGCACGACGACGAGCAATGGCCACCATCCCCCGGCCAAGATCGGCGCGGTCGTCGTGGAGGACGTCAACACCGGCGCCATCCTCGCCATGGCCAGCCAGCCGACGTTCGATCCCAACGTCTTCGCCCGCACGGCGGGCTACACGCCGGACAGTCCCGGCTGGGCCGAGTTCACGAAGGCGTACAACGCCTACACGGCGGATCCGACGCTCGGCACGCTGAGCAACCACGCCCTCACGTACCGGAGCTCGACCGGCTCCACGTTCAAGCCGATCACCGCCCTCGCCGCGCTGGCCTCCGGCACGGTGACGCCCGCGACGAGGATCCCGGACCCCGGCTACTTCCGCCTCGGCAACTGGATGTGGAAGGACTGGAAGCCGGGGGGCCACGGCGCGCCCAACCTCGTCGAGGCCCTCGCGCGGTCGTGCGACGTGTACTTCTACACCGTCGGGTTGCGGACGGGCATCGACGAGATCGCGAAGATGGCCAAGGAGTTCGGCCTCGGCGACCGGTCGGGGCTGAAGGACCTGCCGGGCGAGGTCAAGCCGACCCTCGCCAGCCGCGAGTACAAGAAGAGCGTGTATCCCAAGCAGCCCTGGTTGCCCGGCGACACGGTCAACGCCGCCATCGGCCAGGGCTACAACGGGTTCACGCCCATCCAGCTCGTGAACTACATCGCCACCCTCGCCAACGGCGGAACGCGGTACCGCCCGTACCTGGTGAAGGACGTCGAGTCGCCCGACGGCCGGGTGTTGTGGGAGCAGAAGCCGGAGGTCCTCGGCAAGGTCGACGTTCCGGAGGCCGACCTGGCGGTCGTGCGCGAGGGCATGCGCGCCGTGGCGTCGTACAATCCGAACTTCCGCGGCGTCGACTCGCCGTACGGCACGGCCTATTCCTACTTCGCCGACCTGCCGAGGATCAGCCAGGAACGGCTCGGCCACGCCATCGAGGTCGGCGCCAAGACGGGCACGGCCGAAGTGGCCGGCCACGCCGTGTCCGACGGCTGGTTCGTCGCGTTCGCCCCGTACGACCACCCCCAGATCGCCGTCGCCGTGCTGATCTCCGAATCGGGCGGCGGCAGCGTGGCGGGCGGCCCGGTGGCGCGGGCCATCATCGACGCGTACTTCGGCCTGCCCATCACGCCCGTGGCCCCCAACGTCGTGACAGGGCCCCCCTTGGTCGGACGCTGATCCGGACGGCGTCCGACTCCCGCCGACCCCATTCTTCGTCGATGTCGATCGGACGCGAGCGATTCCGCCGCCATGTCGGGCGATTCGTTGAAGGGACGCCTTTCCAAGTGGCGAATACGTGGACGAGCTTGGAGGGAGAGCATGTCCGGCGATCCCATCACGCTCCGAAAGGGCCGGAGCGGACTCGTCATCCGGCTCTCCGAAGACGGCGACTTCCACATGCTGTGCGAGCGTCTGGAAGCGGAACTGGCGAACATGCGCCCGGCGTACGTGGGCTCCGCCGTCACGATCGACGTCGGCTCGCGCCTCCTGACGACAAACCAGCTCCTGGAGCTCGAGGCGATCGTCAACCGCTACGTCGGGGTGCGCATCGTACAGATCATCGACAGCGCCGGGACGGGCTGGCCGGAAACGGCGGGGGACGCCGGCGCGGCGCCGGCCGAGGGCGGGCGCGGCGGCCTCGCCGACCTGCCCCCTGAGCGGATTCCGCTGAGGCGGCATGCTCCTGCGGCCTCGCCTTCCTACGCCGAGGGAGAGCCGGCGCAGCTGGTCCGCCGCACCGTCCGTTCGGGCCAGCGCATTGTCTCGGCCGGGCACGTGGTGGTGCTCGGCGACGTCAACCCCGGTGCGGAAGTCGTCGCCGGCGGGGACATCATCGTCATGGGGTGCCTCCGCGGGCTCGCCCATGCCGGTGCGAAGGGGGACGAAACGGCCGTCATCGCCGCCATCCGGCTTCAACCGATGCAGCTGCGCATCGCGAACCACATCAGCCGCCCGCCGGACGATGACGCGCACGCGGACATGGGCCCGGAGGTGGCTCGCGTGCGCGACGGCGTGATCGTCATCGAGTCGTACCACGGCCTGTTCACGGGCGTGGCCATGTGAGACGGGCGGAACGTCGATAGGAGGTTTCAGTCGTTGGGGATTGCGATCGTGATCACGTCGGGCAAGGGTGGGGTCGGGAAGACGACGACGTCCGCGAACGTGGGCAGCGCGCTCGCCGCGGCCGGCAAGAGCGTGGCGCTCGTCGACGCCGACATCGGGTTGCGGAACCTTGACCTTGTCCTGGGGCTGGAGAACCGGATCGTCTACGACCTGGTCGACGTCGTCGAGGGTTACGCCAAGCTGCGCCAGGCGCTGATCCGCGACAAGCGCTTCGACAACCTGTACCTCCTGCCGGCCGCCCAGACCAAGGACAAGACGGCCGTCTCGCCGGACCAGATGCGGCAGCTCGTCGCGGAGTTGAAGGCGGAGTTCGACTTCGTCCTCGTCGACTGTCCCGCCGGCATCGAACAGGGGTTCAAGAACGCCGTCGCCGGAGCCGACCAGGCCGTCATCGTCACCACGCCGGAGGTCGCCGCGGTGCGGGACGCCGACCGCATCATCGGGCTCCTTGAGGCGGAGGGGATCCGGGATCCGCGCCTCGTCATCAACCGCCTGCGGCCACAGATGGTGAAGCGCGGGGACATGATGGAGATCGAGGACATCCTCGACATCCTCGCGATCGGACTGCTCGGCGTGGTTCCGGAGGACGAGTACATCGTCGTGTCCACGAACCGTGGGGAGCCGGCCGCGCTCAGCCGCGAGTCGAAGGCCGGCAACGCCTACCGGGACATCGCCCGCAGGCTGATGGGAGAAGAGGTGCCGATGGCCGTGTACGATCAGCAGCCCTCTCTGCTCGGCCGCCTGCGCCGGTTGTGGGGCGGAGTTTGATGGCGACGCTCATGCAGCGCTTGTTTGGCGACCGCGGCCAACGGAGCAAGGACGTCGCGAAAGAGCGGCTGCGGCTGGTCCTCGTGCATGACCGCGCGAGCGTGGCGCCCAATCTGGTGGCCACCCTGAAGGAGGACATCCTCCAGGTCCTGCGGAGGTACATGGAGATCGACGAGGACAGCATGGAGCTGGACCTGAGCCGCCAGGACGACTCGGTCGCGCTCGTGGCCAGCATTCCGGTGCGGCGGTTGAAGCGCGGCGTCTGACATGCGCCACGCCGGCCAAGCGGAGCCCCGACCGCTCAGCGAGGTCGACGTCGCCCTCTTTGTGCCTCCTCGCGTGCTGGAGCGGGGTCGCGACTACCTCCTCCTCGGGCGGGTAGGGGATCTCGTCCGCCACGGGTCTCTCATCGCGGGGCGGGTGGAGGGGAGCGACGTCTACGTCGTCACCGCCGACCTGTCCGGGGAGCGCCCGGCGACCGCCTGCACCTGCCCCCTCCGTTCCCAGCCCTGCAAGCACGCCGCCGCCCTGCTCCTCAGCTGGGCGCAGGCTCCCTCGCGCTTCACCGACCTGGCGGCGCTCGCGGCCGCGCTGCGCGCCCGGCCAGGCGCGCTAGAAGACGCGCTCGCTCGCGCGTTTGCCGGGGCCGAGGCGCCAAGCCTCGATCCCTTCCTGCAGGCGGCCGTCGGCGCCGGTGCGCCGGCCGGCCTGACGTGGGACGCGGTGCCGATCGACGCCATCCTGGACGAGCCGCCCGACCTGCCGGGCGATGCCGCGGATGAGCTCTGGTCGCGTTGCGCCGAGCGCGTCGCCGGCGCCGCGGCGGAGGCGCCGGCCTCCACGGCCGCGCGCCTCGAGACGGTCTGGCGGTGGGCGTCGCTGGCCCTGTGGGCGCGGCGTGCGCCGGGCATCGGATCGACCCGAACGCGCGAAGCCGTCCTGCGGACGCTGGACGCACTCGGAGCGGCAGCCGAAAGCGGCGCGCGTGACGGGACCTCGGCGCGGCGCCTGCGGGCCTTTGACCGCGTGGCGCAGCTCGCGTCCGCGTTGGAACGCCGGGAGTACGGGGACATGTTGCGGCTGCTGCGGGCCGCATGGCGCATCCTTCCGGGGGAGGCGGCGGAGCGCTGGTCGGCGGTGGCCGGGCGCGCCGCGGCGGAAGCCCGCTGGGCGGAGCTGAACGGCCAACCCGAACGCCGTGCCGCACGCGCGGCGGCCGCCCGCGCGTGGGCTGCCGGCTGGATCGAAGCCGGGCAGCCGGAGCGGGCCGCGGCCGTCTGGGAGGTCCACGCCGACTTGGACGAGGCCAGCGAAGGCCGCGTGCGGGCCTGGGTCGCGGCGGGGGATTGGGCGCGGGCGCGGGACGCGGCGCGCGCCGGGCTCGAACGCGCGGCACCGTCGATGGTGCCGTGGTTCCGGCGCCAGCTGGCGCTGGCGCTCATGCGGCTCGGCCGTCCGGCGGAAGCGGCGCCGTACTTCGCCGCGAACTTCGAGGAGACGCCGACCGTGCGCGCGTACCGCGACCTGCGCGCCGCCCTGCAGGCTGCGGGCGGATGGACGGAGGCGGCGCGGGCGGCGGCCGAGCGGCTCGCGGCCGCGAACTGGCCTGAGACGGAGGGGGCTGTCGGGCGTGTGTCGCGCTGGCGCGCCGTGGCCGAGGTCATCGCCGAGGACGCCCCGCTCCTGGCGCTGCGCTTTCTGGCCGCGGCCATCGCGGCGCTGAGGCGGGCGGGCGACGGCGCGGAGGCGGACGCGCTTCGCGCGCTCGGCGAGCGCATCGCGGACGCGGGTGGCGAGCCGCGACGCCGCGCGTGGCTGCGAATGACGGGCGAGCCGCCCCGGTGAGGGCGGCTCGCGCAGGTTTCCGAGGTGGATGGCCGCAGCGCTGTCAGCCGACGATGAACGGCGCCAGCAGGAGCGCCACGATGTTGATGATCTTGATCATCGGGTTGATCGCCGGGCCGGCCGTATCCTTGAACGGATCGCCGACGGTGTCGCCCGTGACCGCGGCCGCATGGGCCTCCGTGCCCTTGCCGCCGTGGTGGCCTTCCTCGATGTACTTCTTCGCGTTGTCCCAGGCGGCGCCGCCGCTCGTCATCTGGATGGCGAGGAAGAGGCCCGTCACGATGGACCCCACGAGCGCGCCACCCAGGGCCACGGGCCCGAAGATGAGGCCGATGATGACCGGCGACAGCACCGGGATCAGGGCGGGCAGGATCATCTCACGGATGGCCGCACGGGTGACGATGTCGACCGTGCGGGCGTAGTCCGGCTTGGCCTTGCCCTCCATGATGCCCTTGATCTCGCGGAACTGGCGGCGCACTTCCTTCACGACCTCGCCGGCCGCGCGACCGACGGCTTCCATCGAGTACGCGGCGAAGAGGAAGGGCAGGATGCCGCCCAGGAACAGGCCGATCAGCACGTACGGGTCACTGAGGTTGAACGTGAAGGTCTTGCCGCTGGCGTTGCGCGCCAGCTCCTCCACGTAGGAGCTGAACAGCACCACGGCCGCGAGGCCCGCCGAAGCGATCGCGTACCCCTTGGTCACCGCCTTGGTGGTGTTTCCGACGGCGTCGAGGGTGTCCGTCACCTCGCGGACGCTGTCCGGGAGGCCCGACATCTCGGCGATGCCGCCGGCGTTGTCGGTGATCGGCCCGAACGCGTCGAGCGTGACGATAATGCCCGCCAGCGACAGCATGGCCATGGCCGCCACGCCCACGCCGTAGACGCCGGCGAAGTGGTAGGAGAAGAGGATGCCGAGCACCACGACCACGACCGGCAGCGCCGTCGCCTTCAGACCGACGGCCAGGCCCGTGATGATGTTCGTGGCGTGCCCGGTCTCCGAAGCCTTCGCGATGGAGCGGACGGGGGCGTAGCGCGTGCCCGTGTAGTACTCCGTCAGCATGATGATGGCGACGGTGACGAGGATCCCGACGACCGAGGACCAGAAGAGCGCCATCGGACCGCCCGGAATGGTCTCGCTCACCCAGCTCATGAGGGCGTTCGACGCGAAGTAGAACCCGACGACGCCCAGGACGGCGGCCACGGCCACGCCCGTGTAGAGCGCGTTCGTCACGCGGCCGCTGGCGTTCGACGTGCGCATGCACATGATGCCGATGATGGACGCGACGACGGCGATGCCGCCCAGCGCGAGCGGGTAGAGAAGCGCCTCGATCCGGCCGTGGAACAGGAGATAGCCGAGCAGCATGGCCGCGACGGCCGTGACGGCGTAGGTTTCGAACAGGTCCGCGGCCATGCCGGCGTCGTCGCCGACGTTGTCGCCGACGTTGTCCGCGATGACGGCCGGGTTGCGCGGGTCATCCTCCGGAATGCCGGCCTCGACCTTGCCCACGAGGTCGGCGCCGACGTCCGCGGCCTTGGTGTAGATGCCGCCGCCGAGGCGCGCGAACGCGCTGATGAGGCTCGCGCCGAAACCGAAGCCGACGAGCAGCGCGGGGTTCTTCGTGATCCACGTGAGGATGGTCACGCCAAGCAGGCCCAAGCCCACGACGAACAGGCCGGTGACGGCGCCGCCGCGGACGGCGACGGCGAGCGCGCCAGGCAGGCCCTGATCCCTCGCCGCTTGGGCGGTGCGCACGTTGGAGCGCACGGCCACGCTCATGCCGATGTAGCCGGCGGATGCCGACAGCGCGGCCCCGATCAAGAAGTACAGCGCCTGGTTCCAGCCCAGGCCGAACCCGAGAATAATGAAGAGAACGGCCGCGACGATGCCGATGGTCTGGTATTGGCGGTTCAAGTAGGCCATGGCGCCCTCGCGGATCGCGTTGGAGATGTTCTGCATCGTCTCCGTGCCGGCTGGGCGGCTGGTGACCCAGCGGATCAGGTAGACGGCGTACACGACCGCGGCCAGGCCGGCGATGAACGGCAGCCAGAAACCCTGTCCACTCAAATAGAACGCCCGGACTTCTTCCAGCGAAGTCCGGCCTCCCCTCCTCCCGAAAAATCGGTTGTAAGGACGTGTAAACCGGTCCAATTATACGGGAGGGGATATGGCGCTTCAACTTCCGCTGGCGTTCGCGGGCGGGCGTGACGGCGCTCGTCGGCGCGGGCCGCAAGTCGCGCCGGTACGGCCGCGCTCGCGCTGATATACTGCAGGCAGGCAGCGAGACGCCTCTGCCGCCGGCGCTTCGATCGAACGACGAGAAACGGGGGTTCCGGGCATCGAACTGCGGCTTTGGCGTCGCGCGGACGCCGGTCTCATCATCCTCGCCCTCCTGCTCATGGCGTTCGGGGTCCTGGCGATCGCCAGCGCGACGAAGTTCGACCTTCACAATCGCGCGACGTGGGGCACCGTGGAGCGCCAGCTCCTATGGGTCGGCTTGGGCCTGGCCTGGATGGTCATCGTCGCTTCCCTCGACTATCACGTGTGGCAGCGCTGGGCGTGGCCTCTCTATGCGTTGGGGCTCGGGTTGCTCGTGCTGGTGCTCGTCGCCGGCGTGTCCTCCCGCGGCGCCGCGCGCTGGGTGAACATCGGGCCGTTCACGCTGCAGCCGTCCGAGTTCATGAAGGTGATCGTCATCGTGGTGCTCGGCTCCTTCTACGCGCCGCGAGAGTGGCTGCTGCGGTCGTGGTCCGGCCTGCCGCTGGCCGCGTGGTGGGTGCTTCCGCCAGCCGCGCTCGTGCTGAAGCAGCCGGACCTGGGCAGCACGCTCGTGCTGTTCGCCATCATGGCCGGGCTGTGGTACCTGGCCGGCATGCCGGGCACGCGCCTCGTGGCGCTCGGGGCTGCGGGCGTGGGGGCCGTCGCGGCCGTCATCTACGCGTTCCTGCACGGCATCATCCCGCAGTCGGCGCTGCCCTTCATTCACGAATATCAGATCAAGCGATTGCTCGTATTTCTGAACCCGGGCGCGGACAAGCTCGGCGCCGGCTATCACGTGTGGCAGTCCATGCTCGCGATCGGCTCCGGGGGCGTCGCGGGGCAGGGCCTGGCCAACGGCGTGCTCAACCAGTACGACTATCTTCCGGAGTCGCAGACCGATTTCATCTTCGCAGTGGTCGGCGAGGACATGGGCTTCATCGGTGCCGTCACGCTGGTCACGCTGCACGTGCTCCTCATCTGGCGCGTGTTCACGATCGCGGCCGCGGCCCGCGACCGCGTCGGCGCGCTCTTCTCAGGCGGGGTCGGCGTGATGCTCATGTTCCAGCTGCTCATCAACGTGGGCATGACCATCGGCATCATGCCCGTGACCGGCATCCCGCTTCCCTTCATCTCGTACGGTGGCTCCTCGCTGATCGCCAACGCGTGGGCCCTCGGCATCGTGCTGTCGGTGGGCATGCGGCGGCACAAGCTGCTCTTCGGGCGCTGACGCTTTCCGCGGAGGGCGGTCCTGAACCGGGCGACGTCGACCGGGCCACTCATACCGTGCGCGCGGAGCTCGTACACATGCCGTGAGGGGTGACGCGGCATGCGGGCACTGCGGCGATGGTGGTACCGGTACCGGGCGGCGGCGCTGAGCCGGCGCCTGGGCCGGCGCCGCCCCCGACCCGCGGGGGCGGTGGGGGGGCGGTGTCTTATAAAAAACACCCAGCC